>DAINPX010000192.1:0-6350 GCA_036743235.1 Melioribacteraceae bacterium | reverse complement strand
CAATTGGCACACTCATTAATTAAGAGAACTAAATAGTGATTGAAAAACAAGTTATAATAGTAAATAATGCCGGGTTACATACTAGACCGGCTGCGATGATAACTAAACTTGCGTCACGTTTTAAATCTGAGTTTTATATTGTGAAAAACGGGGTTAGTGTTAACGCAAAAAGCATTATTGGTGTAATGACTTTAGCAGCAGCAAAAGGAACTGAATTAACATTAGTTTTTGAAGGTGAAGACGAGATTGATGCTGCCGAAACACTTACTGACTACTTTAATAGAGGTTTTGATGAGCCGTAATTTATAATTTAGGAGAATTAAAAATGTTAAAATCTTCATCCAATATACTTTCCGGTATTGCATCTGCTCCCGGACTTGCTTACTCAGAGTGTTATGTTTATAAAAAAGAATATCTTGATATCTCAAAAGTAAAAATATTGGACTTTGAAGAGGCAAAACAAAACCTTCTCGATGCATTGCAAAAATCTAAAAAAGAGTTATTAAAAGTTTTTAGTTTGGCTGTAGATAAGCTTGGTCAAAAAAGAGCAGCAATTTTCGAAGCTCAGATAATGATATTAGATGATCCTATTCTAATTGGCAATATTTTGGATAGGATGAAAAACGAACTTCTTAATCCGGAATATATTGTTAATGACGAGATTGCCAAATATCAAGAGATAATGAATGCCTCGGATGAACTTTACATGAAAGAAAGGTCATTAGATTTAGAAGATATAAAAAACAGAATTATTAAAAATTTACAAAATAAAAAGTGGCTTTCAAAAATTACCGGTGAAGTTATTGTTGTAACAGATACTTTAACTCCGGCAGATACTGTTATATTTGCAAAAGCAAAGGTAAAAGCTTTTGTAACTGATTTTGGAGGTTTGACCTCCCATGCAGCTATTTTAGCAAGATCTTTAAATATTCCTGCTGTTGTTGGCTTGCACGATGCTACCAAAAAAATTAAACACGGTGATAAAATTATTGTTGATGGATTTAATGGATTAGTAATTATTGAACCCAACGATAAGCAAATAAAGTTTTACTCTCAAAAAATTGAAAAGCTTTCTCTTGTTACTTCTGAATTAGAAAAATCGGCATATATTCCTGCAAAAACATTAGACAATAAAAAAATTGAGTTACTTGGGAATTTGGATTTAGTTGAAGAAATTGATTTAATGAAGAAAAATGGAGCTGAAGGGATTGGTTTAGTTAGAACAGAGCAATTATTTATTGAATCGATGGGATTTCCGGATGAGAATGAGCAATATTTAAGATATACAGACATTGCTCAAAAACTTTATCCTTATGAAGTTGTGATTAGGATATTTGATACAGGGGGAGATAAAGTATTACCATTTGATGTTAAAGAAGCTAATCCGTTTTTGGGATGGCGTGGGGTAAGGTTTTTACTCGACAATCCCGATTTATTAAAAACACAAATTATGGCTATTCAAAGAGCAAATCAATTAAATAATATTAAACTTTTAATTCCTATGGTAACCTCTTTAAATGAAATACGAAAAGTAAAAGATGTTATTAACGAGTGTTATAAAGTTTTGCAAAACGATGGTAATAAAAATATTCAAAAAATTAAAATTGGTGCGATGATTGAAATTCCTTCTGCTGCTGTAATGACAGAAGAGTTTGCTGAAGAAGTCGACTTTTTAAGTATAGGAACTAATGATTTAATTCAATTTCTTTTAGCTGTTGACAGGGGAAACGATATTATTTCATCATTATATCAAGAATTTCATCCGGCAGTTGTAAAGACATTAAGTTATATTATTAAAACAACCAAATCATTGAATAAAAAAGTAAAAGTAAGTTTATGTGGTGAAATGGCAGCAGATACTTTAGCTACACCTTTACTAATTGGTCTTGGATTGGATTCTTTTAGTATCTCTCCGGCAGCACTTCCGCAATTAAAACAAGTAATATTAAATATAGATTACTCTGAGGCTAAGGATCTTGCAGATAAATGTTTAAAACTTAAAACTGAAGAAGAAATAAATTCTGAATTGCAGGGTTTTTTTAATACTAAAATATCTAATAAAATTAATAATCTATTTGAGGATAGTAATGAATAAATTAATTGAAAAGTATGATATAAGTAAACAATCTGAAATTTTGATAAACTCTTATGAACAAATTGAATATGCCAAAAACAATACTTATAGTTTTAATAATTCTGATTATTACAATATTAACAAAATAATTATTTGTGGAATGGGTGGTTCTGCAATTGGTGGCGAAGTTATTTTAAATTTATATAAAAACGAAATAAATATTCCAATATTTATAAACAGAGGTTACGATTTACCGAATATCTGTGATATTAATACTTTAATAATCGTCTCCTCATATTCCGGAAATACGGAAGAAAGTATTTCGAGCTTTTTACAAGCAGTTAATAAAAGATGTAAAATAATTTCATTTTCTACCGGAGGAAAACTGGAACAATTATGTGAAGCACATAATTTACCTTTCATTAAATTAAAAAAGGGATATCATCCGCGATTTGCTTTATATTTAATATCTTTTACATTGATAAAAATACTTGAACAATTAAAGATAATTCCGGATCAAGAAGGATTTATTACTGAAAGTTCTAACATGTTAAAAAAATTGGCTCAAGAATATTTAAAAATTGATTCATTACCAATTAAATTAGCCGAAAATCTAACTGGTTTTCTACCCATTATATACGGTGTATATGATTTTAATAATTCTTTAGCAAACAGAATGAAAGGGCAATTTAATGAAAATTCAAAATTGCATGCATTTTATAATCTTCTTCCGGAAATGAACCACAATGAAATTATTGGCTGGGAAACTTACAGTGAGTTTATGTTTAGAGCGAAAGTTATTTACCTATTGGATAAAGATATTAATCCAAGAATTAAAAACAGATTTGAAATATTAGAGCCGCTACTTTTAGAAAAATCAATTGAAATCATCAAATTTGAAAGTGAAAAAGATAGTTTCGGTTTAAGATTATTGGAACAAATTTATTTAACCGATTGGGTTACTTATTATTTAGCCTTAAATAGAAAAAAAGATCCTGCTGAAATTGACTATATTAATCATTTAAAGATAGAATTGTCTAAAATTTAAAAAAAGTACAAAAATAAATCATTTGCTTAATTATTTTATTTGAAAAAAAGCATTTTTGTTATATTTTTGTGCACTAAATTAAAAAATCAAGGTATTTGTTCATTTTATTAAATGTTTGTTTTATTAAAACTTGATTATGAGTTATTAATTTTGTATTTTAATTATTTGAATTTTTTATAAAAATGATAATAAAATTTACAAATTACATTGATGGAATTCATGAATTCTGTTTTAATGTAAAAGCAAAAGAACTTGGCTTACCTGAAGAATTTACTAATGGTGTGCAAGTTGAAGTTATAATGGATAAATCAATTCATCAGATAGTGTTGGATTGTAAATTAAAATCAGTTGCTTTATTAAATTGTGATAGATGTACTGAATCGTTTAACTTAAATATTAATACTGAATTTAGATTGGTTTATTTGTTTAAGTTAAAAATAAAAGATGAAGGAGAAAATTTAAACTTAATTTATCTTTCACTTGATGAAACAAAAATTGATATAACTGAAGAAGTTAAAGAATATTGTATGCTGGCAATTCCGTTAAAATTGCTTTGTAAAGAAGATTGTAAGGGTTTATGCAGTAGTTGTGGTATAAATCTAAACTTAGAAACTTGCAACTGCAAAAAGGAAAGCTACAACCCAATATGGGATAAATTGAATAAGTTAAAAGAATAATAAAGAAAAGGTAGAAATATGCCAAATCCAAAACGTAGAATGTCGAAAAGCAGAAGAGACAAAAGAAGAGCTAACTATAAAGCATCTGCTCCTACTTTAGGTAAATGTACTAATTGTGGTGAATTAAAACTAAGCCATAGAGCATGCCCAAGTTGTGGTCATTATGCGGGCAAATCGATGTTTGTTCCTGAAGCATAAGTATAATATAACTCTCGAGGATAGTTCTGAAAAGCAGAATTGTTATTGATACTATGGGGGGTGATAATGCACCCTTCAATGAAATATTGGGAGCAATTGATGCGTTAAACACTGATAAGAATTTAGAAATAATTCTTGTGGGTGTAAAAGATGTTATTCAAAATGAATTACAAAAACATCAATTTGCTTCCGAACGCCTAAGCATTATTCATGCAGATGAAGTTATTGACATGCATGATATTCCTGTAAATGCCGTACGTTCCAAAAAAAATTCTTCATTAGTTATTGGTGCTAATCTTATTAAAGATAGTAAAGCTGAAGCTTTGGTTAGTGCCGGAAATACCGGAGCAGTATTAGCTGCTTCAACTTTAATTATTGGAAGAATTCCGGGTTGTGGAAGGCCAACAATCGGAGCTTCTTTTCCCACCTCAACTTCAAAAGTCTGTCAAGTATTTGATGTTGGTGCAAGTGTAGATAGTAAGCCAAATCATTTATTAGAATATGCTATTATGGGGACTGTATTTGCTCAAGAAATGTATAATATAGAAAATCCTACAGTTGGTTTATTAAGTGTTGGTGAAGAAGAAACTAAAGGAAATGAAGTTACTTTTACTTCTCATAAATTACTTAGTGGTTCCGGATTGAATTTTATTGGAAACGTTGAAGGTAGAGATGTACTAAACGGAAAAGTAGATATTATTGTTTGTGACGGATTTGTTGGTAATATTATACTAAAGTTTGGTGAAAGTTTTTTACACTTTTTAAAAGCAAGACTTAGGAGTGTTGCCGAAAAAAGTTTAGTTAATAAATTAAAAATTGGTTTGGTAAAGGGATTGGTTAAGGAAGCATTAAGCGATGTCGATTATCAGACTCACGGAGGGGTTCCTTTATTAGGAATTAAAGGCGTGTCCATTATTGGTCATGGATCATCTTCACCTTTGGCAATTAAAAATATGATTTTACGAGCCAAAGAAATGTTAGATAAGGAATTGATTACAAAATTTAAGGAATCTTTTGAAAAGTATGGAAAATAAATTAACTGCTAAAATTACTGCTGTTGGTATGTATGTGCCTGATAAAGTATTAGATAATAAATACTTTGAAGAGTTGGTAGATACTAATGATGAATGGATAATGACCCGTACGGGTATTAAAGAAAGAAGGATGTTGGAAAGTGGTGGGACAAGTACTTTGGCAACTTTTGCTGCAAAAGACTTAATTGAAAAACACGATATCGATCCTTTAACAATTGATGTAATTATAGTTGCTTCTGTTACTCCAGATATGTTTTTTCCGGCAACTGCATGTTTGGTTCAAGATAATATAGGTGCTAAAAATGCTTGGGGGTTTGACTTATCTGCTGCATGTAGTGGATTTTTATTTGCTTTAGAAACAGGTGCAAATTTGGTTTCAAGCGGTAAATACAAAAAAGTTTTAGTTATAGGTGCCGATAAAATGAGTAGTATTACAGATTACTCTGATAGAAATACTTGCATTTTATTTGGTGATGCCGGTTCTGCTGTTTTGTTAGAACCCGATTTCGAAGGATATGGTATAAAAGATTCTTTACTTCATATTGATGGAAGTGGAAGAGAATCGTTATATATGAAAGGTGGGGGAAGTCTGAATCCTCCTTCAGCTGAAACTGTTAAGAATAAAATGCATTATATTTATCAAGACGGAAAAGCTGTGTTTAAAGTTGCCGTTAAGGGAATGGCTGATATTTCTGTTGAGATAATGAAAAAAAACAATTTATCATCTAACGATATAGCTTATTTAGTTCCTCATCAAGCAAATTTACGAATAATTGCAGCTACTGCCGAAAGAATGGGTATTAAAAGTGAACAGGTTATGATAAATATACATAAATATGGTAATACAACAGCAGCCACTATTCCTTTGTGTTTAACCGAGTATTATAGAAATGGAAAATTGAAAAAGGGAGATAATTTAGTTTTAGCAGCCTTTGGTGCCGGATTTACTTGGGGTTCTATATACTTAAAATGGAGCCTTGAATAATGAGTAAAAAAGCCTTTATTTTCCCGGGACAAGGTTCTCAATATGTCGGAATGGCTAAAGACCTTTTTGATAACTCTGTTGAAGTTAGAGAAATGGTTAAAACAGCAGATGATGCAATAGGTATTTCATTATCTCAAATTATGTTTAATGGACCTGAAGAAGCCTTAAAACAAACTGATGTTACTCAACCTTCAATATTTTTACATAGTATTGTAGCTTATAGTTTAATAAGATTAATTGACCCTGATGCTGTTGCGGGGCATTCATTAGGAGAATACTCTGCCTTAGTTGCTGCAAAATCTTTACAATTTTATGATGCAATTAAGTTAGTAAG
>DAINPX010000191.1:0-6386 GCA_036743235.1 Melioribacteraceae bacterium | reverse complement strand
AAAGAAAAAGAACTTGAAGATATGCTTAACGATCTCAAATCTCTTGCTACACAAATGGGAGCAAAAGTAAGATTTGAAAAAGGTGATTTTAAAGGTGGTTATTGCATTTTAAAGGAAAAAAAAGGAATTGTTCTTAATAAAATTTCAAATCTTCAACGAAAAGTAATAACATTGGCTGCGGCATTAAAGGAATTAGGATTGGACGATATTTATATATCACCAAAATTACGCGAATTTATTGATGAGATGGATGAAACAAAATGAAAATATTAATAATTAACGGACCAAATTTAAATTTATTAGGTAAGCGGGATAGTACACAATATGGCAGTTTAACTTTAAAGGATATTGAAAATTTAGTTAAAAAAGAATATAAAAATGATATTATTGAATTTTTTCAATCTAATATTGAAGGCGAAATTATTGAACAAATACAAAAATCTATCAATTATTTTGATGGTTTGATTATTAATGCAGGCGGTTATTCTCATACTTCTGTTAGTATAAGAGATGCATTAGATATTATAAAAATTCCAAAAATTGAAGTTCATCTATCTAATTTAGCAAATAGGGAGCAGTTTAGACAAACTTTAATTACAGCACCAGTTTGCAACGGGTATATTAGCGGATTTAGGGAGAAAGGGTATTTAGCAGCTGTATATTTACTAAAAATGATGACGGAGAATAATTATGCTTAAAGCAATAATTTTTGATTTAGATAATACGTTAATGGATTTTATGAAAATGAAAAAAAGAGGTATAGAGGCTGCTATTTATGCTATGATTGATGCAGGGCTCGATATTTCATATACTGATGCTATTGATAAAATAAACAAAATATATCAAGCACAAGGAATGGAATATCAGCAAGTTTTTGATTTATTTTTGCATAATGAGTTAAATAGAATTGATTATAAAATATTAGCTAGCGGTATTGTGGCTTATCGTAAAGCACGTGAAGCAGAGTTAAACGCTTATCCTCATGTTTTTCCTACACTAATTTCATTGCAAAAAATGGGGCTTAAATTAGGCATTGTTTCGGATGCACCTTCAAAAGAAGCCTGGTTAAGATTGGCATATCTAAATTTTCACCATATTTTTGATGCTATTGTTACTTTTGATGATACTTATGAAAGAAAACCTTCTCCGGTTCCATTTAAAACAATTTTAAATAAATTAAATGTTAATGCTAACGAATCTCTAATGGTAGGTGACTGGGTTGAGCGAGATATTGTAGGAGCTTCAAATTTAGGAATGAAAACTGCATTCGCAAAATATGGAGACACATTTAATACTGAAGTACATAATGCCGATTTTGAATTAAATGATGTAAAAGAATTAATATCTATTGTAAAAAAACTTGACAATTTGTAAAAATAATTTAAAGTTGATTTTTAATTAAGATATACAACTTGATTTATTTTATATAATTACTTAAATTAATTAAAGTAATTATTTTGATAATGTTTGGACTTGTTTAATGAAAAAGTTATATTACTCTATTAGTGAAGTAAGTAAACTTGCTGAGGTAGAACAATATATCCTTAGATATTGGGAAAGCGAATTTGAACAATTAAGACCCTCAAAAAATAGAGCCGGTAATAGAGTTTATACAAATGAAGATATTAAGCTTATATTTAAAATTAAAAAACTTTTACGCGATGAAAAATATACTGTAGAAGGGGCTAAACGCGTATTAATTGATGGTTCAGATAAAATTGAAAATATCGATACTACTTCAGATAACGAACCTGAAGTAGAAGAAATAATTGATGAAAAAGAAAAACTGAAACGAGATTTAATGGAATTGCGAAACTTTTTGGTTGACTTAAAACGTTACTTATAAAATTAACGTATAGGAGTCAAAAAAAAATGATAAAGTCTGTTAAATTTAATATCCCTATATCAATCAAAAAGATTGAATCATTCTTAAATAATCCGTCTTATGAAATTCGTGAAGAAACAAAAACAATTGTTTTGGATTATTTTGAAACCGCTTTAGATCTAAAGATTAATCAAAATAGTGAAATAGAAGAAGTTTATTGTCATGATGAATTTCTTTGTAATGAGGAAAATCTTTTAGGCTTTGCTTATGCTATATTGCCTGAAGAAAGTAATTTTATTATTGCATATGATAGTATAGGTACCGAATATAGATATGATAAAAAAGCTTTGGAAGAGTTTTTAGATGAGTATTAATTTTTAGTATAAACTACTAATAAATGTACCGGTTTATTAAAAATTTTATTAAAAAAAGAGTCAATCATTTTCCATAATTTAAACGGAAGAAATCTTAAAACAACGTAAGTTCTTAAAAAAATAAGTAATTTATTTCCAAAAATATAATATTTAATATCTGAGTTTATTAATTCTCTATTCACATCAGTAAAATATTTTTCGGTAAAACTGTGTAAATGAGCGTGGATAGGGGTTTTTTTGTTACAATGTGTACAAAGTATATATCTTATAATTTCGTTATATGGAGTAGAAATTACAAGTATTCCTTTATTCGGTAAAAGTTGATATAAAGATTTTATAAACGCCTTTGGATTAGTAACATGCTCAATCACTTCACTAGAAATTATAGTGTCTATATTTCCTATTTTAAAAGATGGGTTAAATGAATCGGTAACCACACCAAAATGGTTACCTAAGTTAGTTAATTGTTTACTTTTTGCAACATTTTTAAATGCTAAATCTGTTGAAATAGTAGTTTTATTTTTATTTGAAAAGTATTTTGCAACCCATCCTGAACCACACCCAATATCTAAAATTATTTTTGATTGTTTTGGTATAACAGAAATAATATATTCTCTTAACCTTCTTTCATCATCTTTAGTTGCACCTAATCTCTCTTCAAAATAATCAAATTCATTAGCATCGGTTTTATAATGTTCTATATAATTAAACTTATTTAACAACTTTAACCTCATCCACATCATTAACAAAAACTACTAATATAGCGGCAATAAATAAAGAAAAACCACCTAATAGTAAAGCGTAAATCGATTCTCCGGCAAATAAGTTTTTTACAAAAAATCCTAATATTGCTGCAGCAATAATTTGAGGTATAACGATGAAAAAATTAAAAATACCCATATAAACACCCATCCTTTCTTGAGGAAGCGCACCTGCCAGTATAGCATAAGGCATAGATAAAATAGATGCCCAAGAAAGTCCTATTCCTATTTCAGAAATAATTAAAAGATTTGGATTAGAAATAAAATAAAATGAAACTAAACCTAAACCTCCGGCAATTAGGCAAATTGCATGGGTTATTTTTCTTGAAGTTTTATTAGCTAAAACAGGAATTAAGAAAGCAAATAAGGCTGCAAACCCACTGTATGAAGCAAATAAAATTCCAACCCAATTTGCACCCGTATTATATTCTACAGATTTAGGGTCAGTTGCTTTATAAATATGATGAGTGACTGCAGGAGTTGTATATATCCACATACTAAAAAGAGCAAACCAAGTAAAAAATTGAACAATTGCAAGAGAAATCATAGTTTTAGGCATTTTTAATAAAGCATCAAAAATTTCTAAAAAACCGACTTTAAAGCCCATTTTTTCTTTTTTCATTAGAGTAAATTCTGCTATATTTTCAGGGGGTATTTCTTTTGTCCTGATAACAGTCCACAAAACTGCACCAAAAAAAGCAATGGCACCTAAATAAAATGAATATGTTACAGAATCAGGAATTTGACCTGCTGGCGCTTCGTTTTGGACATTAAACCAATTAGTAAGAATATAAGGAAGTGCGCTTGCAACTACGGCTCCAATTCCAATAAAAAAACTTTGTACGGCAAAACCCAAAGTACGTTGTTCACTTGGTAATAAATCGGCAACCAATGCTCTAAATGGTTCCATACTAATGTTTATAGAAGCATCCATTAGCCATAACATGCCGGCAGCAATCCATAAATAAGGAGAGTTTGGCATTATAATTAAACCTAAAGAAGCAAGAATTGCTCCTACTAAAAAATAAGGTCTGCGTCTTCCTAAATTTGACCATGTATTATCGCTCATATAACCAATAATTGGCTGAACAACAAGCCCTGTTACAGGAGCAGCAATCCACAAAATGGGAATATCATCAATTTTTGCACCTAGAGTTTCAAAAATTCTGCTAACATTAGCATTTTGTAAAGCAAACCCAAACTGAATTCCTAAAAATCCAAAACTCATATTCCATATTTGCCAAAATGAAAGTCTTTGTTTCATCATCTATCCTTTATAAAGATTTGTATAATTGTGATTATTTTAACCATAAAGTTACAAAAATGTTTTTAAATTTTACATTAATAAGGAATATTTTATTTTTTTTTCATATTTTCTCATATCAAAATTAATTTACTATGAAAAAAGATATAACAGTACAACGAAAAATAGACCATATAGAACTTTGCTTAAATTCTAATGTAAATTATACGAAAAGTAACGGATTTGATAAATACGAATTTTTGCATAGTGCCTTAACTACAGTTAATTATAATAGCATCGGTTTTGAGACTCTTTTTTTTGATAAAAAAATCAATTTTCCTTTTATTATTTCGTCAATGACCGGAGGGGCAGAAGAATCGTTACAAATTAATAGGAAATTAGTTGAAGTAGCTAATGAAATAAAAGTCCCGATAGGACTGGGTAGCCAAAGGCAATTACTTGAATCGATGAAGTTTGTTGAAACCTATAAAATATTTAAGAAAAATTCAAATAATATACCGATATTAGCTAACATCGGTATATCTGAAGTAATTGCTTTGTATCAACAAAATCGATTAGATGAGATAAATAGAATTATAGAAATACCTGAAGCTGACGGTTTATATATTCATTTAAATTCTGCACAAGAATTATTTCAAACCGAAGGGAATAGGGATTTTTCTTTTATGGAAGAAAGTATTGTTGAGTTAATAAATAAAATATCTGTTCCGATTATTGTTAAAGAGGTTGGAAACGGTATTTGCTTTCAACCAGCAAAAGTACTATTACAATTAGGAATAAAAGGTATTGATGTATCGGGTAGCGGAGGGACGAATTGGCAATTAGTTGAAATGCAACGATCTAAAAATATTAATAATAATTTTGTAGAATGGGGTTTACCAACATCCTACTGTGTTAGAACCGTTAGTGAATTAAAAAAAGATCATGAATTTTATTTAATTGCATCAGGGGGAATAAAAAATGGTATAGATATTGCTAAATCATTTGCATTAGGTGCCGATTTTGCTGCTATGGCAAATGTTATCTTACAATCGGTTATAAAAGATGGAGTTAATTCAACAATAAAACTAATTTTCAATTGGTTTGAAGATGTGAAACGAATTATGCTATTAACTAATTCTTCATCAATTAAAGATTTAAGAAATAATAAACTAATAAAAATAGAGGACATGTTTTGACTAACGCAAATTTAGAGTTTACTCAGTTTTATAATAGTGAAAGAGAAAAATTAGATAATAAATTCGCTTTATTATTTAGATCAAAAAAACCGGCTTCTTTATATGAGCCGATAGAATATATTATTGTAAACGGTGGAAAAAGGTTAAGACCTATTCTGGTACTTTTGTCTTGTTTGGCAGCTGGAGGGAAAACAGAGCAGGCTTATAATGCTGCAATAGCTGTTGAAATTTTACATAATTTTACTCTTGTTCATGATGATATTATGGATAACGCATCAAAAAGAAGAGGTTTGCCGACGATACATAAAAAGTACGATTTAAGTACAGCAATACTGACAGGTGATAGTATGGTAGGATTTGCTTATCATTTTTTATTAAAAGATTGCTTAGAAAATGATAAAGCAGTTCTAAATACTTTTACAACCGGTATAATAGAAGTTTGCGAAGGACAAGCCTTAGATAAAGAATTTGAAGTAAGGGATAATGTTAGTTTAAAAGAGTATTTAATAATGATTAAGAAAAAGACAGCTGCATTAGCAGAAATGTGTTGTGAAATTGGAGCACATATTGCAAAGGCAGATACAGATGTTGTTAAAGCTTTAGCAGAATTTGGACATAATTTGGGGATGGCTTTTCAAATACAAGATGACTTATTAGATATTTTTGGAGATGAGAAAGAATTCGGCAAAAAAGTTGGAGGTGATTTACTTGAAGCAAAAAAAACATATCTTTTTTTAAAAGCTTTAGAAAAAGCAGAAGGAGAAGATAAAAACTTTTTATTAAAAGTTATTGAAAAAAAAGGAGCGAGCAAACAAGATATTCCAAAATACAAAGAATTGTATTACAAATTGGGAATAATTGAAGACGCTAATAAATTGATAAAAAAATATACAAAACAAGCATTAAAATCTATAAGTATTGTAAAATCAGATATTGCAAAACAATATTTAACTGAATTGGCGTATTCATTAATTAAGAGAACTA
>DAINPX010000190.1:0-6398 GCA_036743235.1 Melioribacteraceae bacterium | reverse complement strand
AAGAGGTTACATCATTAGAAAAAGAGATTGGTAAAAAAATTGATATACAAGAAGTAAAGTTAAAGATTTTAGAAGTA
Organism: Melioribacteraceae bacterium; assembly: GCA_036743235.1. Classification (GTDB taxonomy): domain Bacteria; phylum Bacteroidota; class Ignavibacteria; order Ignavibacteriales; family Melioribacteraceae; genus JAEXOD01. The sequence goes on along the minus strand of DAINPX010000190.1, from coordinate 6,321 downwards.
TTTACAAATCAATTTAATTACAATAAAGTTGATAATATTAAGTTTAAAGAATACTTATAATTGATATATAAGGGGTAACATGGAACAGGAAATAAATTTGACAGAAAATAAAACAGAAAAAAGACCGACAGGCAAATTAGATAGTTTTGGGGGATTGACAAAAAAAGAATTGATGAATGCATTAAAACTAATGTATCTATCTAGACAGATAGACCATAAAATAATGAATTTAATAAAACAGGGGAAAGCATTTTTCCATATTGCCGGTGCAGGGCATGAAGCAACCCAAATTGCTTTTGGTTTAAATTTAACACAAAAATTAGATTGGGGATTTCCATATTACCGCGATATGGCATTTATGCTTGCATTGGGGACTAAACCCGAAGATGTTTTTTTACAGGCATTGGCAAAAGAAAGCGATTTGATGACAGGGGGAAGGCAAATGCCTTGTCATTGGGCAAGTAAAGAATTGAACGTCCCCACGCAATCAAGTCCTACAGGAACACAGTTTTTGCAAGCAGTTGGGGCTGCGTTGGCTTCAAAAAAAACCGGCAAAAATGCTGTTGTTTATGTAAGTAGCGGTGAAGGTACAACAAGCCAAGGTGAATTTCACGAAGCAGTAAACTGGGCAGCAAGAGAAAAATTACCTGTAATATTTGTAATTCAAAATAATAAATGGGCTATTTCGGTACCTGTAGAAAACCAAACGGGGGGAAAAAACTCCTCGATTGTAGAAATGATGAAAGGTTATGATAATTTATTGCGTCTAACTGTTGACGGTACTGACTTTTTAGCAGTAAATGCTATTGCTTCAACAGCTGTTAAGTATGCAAGACAAGGAAAAGGACCGGTATTGGTTGAAGCAAAAGTTGTTAGATTGTTTTCCCATTCCTCTTCAGACGATCAAAAAAAATATAGAGACGAAACATCATTAAAAGAAGATTTAAAAAAAGATCCTATTGAATATTTTGCAAACTTGCTAATTAAAAAAGGAGTATTAACAGAACTTGCTTTTGATGAACTTAAAAAAGAAGTGAATAATAGAGTAAATGAAGCAGCTGATTGGGCTTTAAAAGAGACGGAGCCGAAACCCGAGACCGCAGAATTATATGTTTATGACGAAAGCGGTAAAAAGGACAAATTAGTTTATGGAAAAAATGAACATATTGGTAAACCTATTGTTTTGGTAGATGCGGTTAATCACGCATTACGTGAAGAAATGGAGCGTAACGATAAAATATATTTATTTGGTGAAGATGTTGCAGACGGAAAAGGGGGAGTTTTTACTAGCACCAAAGGGCTTTCCACTCAATTTGGAAACGAGAGAGTTTTTAACTCCCCTTTAGCAGAAGCAAGTATTGTTGGTGTTGGTATAGGGATGGCATTAGCGGGGCTAAAACCGTGTGTGGAAATTCAATTTGGCGATTATATTTACCCTGCTTTTATGCAAATAAGAGATGAATTGGTGATGTACAGATATAGGTCAAATAATCTTTTTGAAGCCCCAGTAGTAATACGTGTTGCAGTTGGGGGTTATATTCATGGGGGGTTATATCATAGTCAGAATATTGAATCGTTTTTTGCTCATATGCCGGGTTTATTAATTGCTTATCCAAGTAATGCCGCAGATGCCAAAGGATTGCTTAAAACAGCATTAAGATTAAATGATCCTGTTTTATTTTTAGAACATAAAGGACTTTATAGGCAAAGTTATGCGGTTTCTGCCGAGCCGGATGCCGAATATCTTATTCCTTTTGGTAAAGCAAATGTTGTAAAACAAGGAAACGACTTATCTGTTATAACTTACGGAGCAATGGTACACGAAACTAATTTTGCCATTAAAAAATTGGAAGAAGAAGGTTACAGTATAGAAATTGTTGATATAAGGACTATAACACCGCTTGATACCGAAACAATATTTAATTCTGTTAAAAAAACCGGAAAAGCGATTGTAATTCACGAAGATACTTTAACAGGCGGATTTGGAGCAGAAATAGCTGCAAAAATTGCCGAATTTACTTTTGAATATTTAGACGGACCGGTAAGGAGAATTGCTGCCAAAGATACACCAATTCCGTATCACCCTAATTTAGAGAATGTTGTATTGCCTAATAGAGAACGAATTTATACAGAATTAAAAAATTTATTAAATTACTAATGTATTTTTAGGAGTTTGTGTTATGAAAGTTGAAATAGTAATGCCTAAGATGGGTGAAAGTATTAGCGAAGGCACATTAATAAAATGGCACAAAAAAAAGGGGGATATAGTAAAAAAAGACGAAATAATTTTTGAGATTAGTACAGATAAAGTTGATACGGAAATTCCGAGTCCCGAAGAAGGTATTTTAGCGGAAATAAAAGTTTATGAACAAGAAACTGTTGAAGTAGGAACCATTGTGGCAATATTGGAAACCGAACCTTCAAAGTTAGATGATGTTAAGGAAGAAAAACTTTCTTTTTCCACTGTTCAAGTTGGCGGTGAAGTTATCGATATTCCTATGCCTAAAATGGGTGAATCTATAATGGAAGGAACAATAATAAAATGGCATAAAAAAGTTGGTGATGCAGTTAAACGTGATGAAATTATTTTTGAAATAAGCACAGATAAAGTTGATACCGAAGTTCCTTCTCCGGCTGAAGGGGTACTTTCTGAAATTTTATTTGCCGAAAACTCGGTTGTTTCTGTTGGTATTGCGGTAGCAAAACTTACAACAAGTACGGGAATTGTTAAAACTACAAATGTTAAAAAAGAGGAAGTTAAAACTGAAGTTCCGGTAATTGAAAAACTGATTGAAAAAACCGAAGTGATAAAAACATTAAAAGAAGAGTTGACGGAGGGGAATGGTTTTTATTCGCCACTTGTTTTAAGTATTGCCAATAAAGAAGGTGTTTCTATTATCGAGTTAAATAAAATTAAAGGAAGCGGAATTAATAACCGTGTTACAAAAAACGATATTTTAAATTATATTAAAAATAGAAAAAACGAAGTGCCGGTTAAAGATGAAAAAATAACGGAAAAGCATGAAAAACAAGTTGCGTCCTCTCTAATATATGACTTCTCAAAAGTTGAAAGCGAAGTTATACCGATGAATAATATTCGTCAAAAAATTATGAGTCATATGGTTTACAGCAGGGATACTTCGGTTCATGTAAGTGCCGTTATTGAAGTTGATATGCTTAAAATACATAATTATATACAACAAAATAAAGAAATTTTACTACAAAAGGAAGGAATAAAAATTACGTATATGCCTTTTATTGCATATGCTACGGTAAAAGCATTAAGAGAATTTCCTTTAGTTAATGCATCAATAAATAATAATGATATAATTGTTAAAAAGAATGTAAATTTAGGTATAGCGGTTGCTATAGAACCCAACGGTTTAATTGTACCTAATATTAAAAATGCAGATGAAAAAAATATAAAAGGTTTAGCTAAAAGTATATCGGAATTAGGCAATAAAGCCAGAAATAAAGGATTAATACCTGATGATATAACCGGAGGAACTTTTACAATAACTAACTACGGTGTATTCGGTTCATTATTTGGAACTCCTATTATTAACCAGCCCGAGGTTGCTATTTTAGGCGTTGGTGCGGTAACAAAAAAACCGGTAGTAGTTGAAGTAAATGGTATGGATACAATTGCAATAAAACCAATGATGTATTTATCGTTAAGCCATGACCATAGACTGATTGATGGAATGTTAGGCGGTAGATTTTTAAAATATATTAAAGATACATTAGAAAATTTTGATACAAAAAATGTTTAATAAATTGATAAAGGTAATAAATTGGTAATTAATCAACATCAGCAAAAATTTAAAGAAGAAGTAGAAAAGAATATTGAACAAGTAAAAAGACCTGAATGGTTAAAAGTTAAATTGCCTTCCGGACAAAACTATAAAGATGTTTTTAATTTAATGCGAGAAAGTAAATTAAATACGGTTTGCGAAGAAGCAAAATGCCCTAATTTAGGTGAATGCTGGAATGCAAGAACTGCAACTTTTATGATATTAGGGGATACTTGTACAAGAAGTTGCGGCTTTTGTAATATTAAAGTAGGAATGCCTACAGAACTTGATTTGGACGAACCGAGAAGGGTTGCAGAATCCGTTGAACAGTTAAATCTTCGTCACGTTGTTATTACATCTGTTAATAGAGATGAATTAAAAGACGGAGGAGCATCAATATTTGCAGAAACAATCCGTTTAATTAGAGAAAAAAACAAAGAATGTACTATTGAAATTTTAATTCCGGATTTTAAGGGGGATGAAAATGCTTTTAACATAATTATGAATAATCCGCCTAATATTTTAAATCATAATTTGGAAACGGTAAAACACTTATATCATGCGGTTCGTCCCCAGGCAAAATATGAACGCAGTTTAGAACTTATTAAATGGTTTAAAGATAAGGGCTTGCGAACAAAAAGCGGAATAATGGTTGGTATTGGCGAAACTTATGAACAAGTTATTGAATTAATGTATGATTTAAGAAATTACGGATGTGATATTTTAACCATAGGACAATATTTACAGCCGACAAAAAATCACTTGCCGGTTCAAAGATATGTAACTTTGGAAGAGTTTGCTAAGTATAAAGAAGAAGGATTAAAAATGGGATTTTTAGCTGTGGAATCAGCTCCTTTAGTTCGCAGTTCGTACCACGCTGATAAACATGCAAGAATATAATTTTATTAATAGGGACTCTTATTAGTGTCCCCGTAAATTTATTTGGATATTAAGCTCTTATTAAGGAAAGATAAATGAAGAAAATAAAAATCGGAATAACAGGGGGAATTGGTTCGGGTAAAAGTATTTTTTGTAAAATTGCGGAGTCTAAAGGGTATCCGGTAATTGTTGCAGATGAGGTTGCCAAAAAATTGCTTGGCGAAAATGAAGAAATAAAAAAACAAATAGTTGAAGCTTTTGGAAGTGAAGCATATATAAACGATGAACCTAACAAAAAGTTTTTGGCAGATAACGTATTTAGTAAGCCGGATAAGTTAGTGCAAATAAATAGTATTATTCATCCCAAAACATTACAAATTATTGAAGAATTAATGAATGAGTATTTAAAAACCAATAATTTAGTTTTTGTTGAAAGTGCTATTATAGTTGAAATTGGGATAGAAGAAATGTTTGATTATATAGTTTTAATAACAGCCGAAGACCAAAAACGAATTGAACGAGTTCAAAAAAGAAGTTCGCTTACTTCTGAAGAAATTCAAAAACGAATAGATAGTCAATTAAAAGACGAAAGCAAAAAACAATTTGCCGACTTTACTATTGATAACAATAGTACTGAAGAAAAATTTATTGAAAAGTGCGAATTTATTATAACTTTGTTAAAAACGTTAACCATTTAATAATATTCCGGTATAAATTATGGTAAAATTTTATGTATTACCGTAAGATTGAAAAAACAATATTTGTTGTTAATCAAAATAATTAGGAATAGTTGTTTTTTCGGAATATTCATCCGGTATCGGGGTATCAAATCCCTTTTTATACGGAAGTAACCCTGACCAGATATCCAAATCTTGGTCTTCGGTATTATCTTTTGAAAATCCTTCTCTTATTTTAGCCGATGCTTGTGAAATATCAATTTTTATAATTGCTACCGATTCAAGTTCGTGTTCATTCGGTTTTCGTATTTCTTCCCACCTGCCTTTTAACATTTGATTAAACATAATCTCAAAAGCAAACATTTTTTCTTCATATGTGTTTACGGTTTTACCTTTCCCATAAGCAATAACACTATGGTAATTAAAAGAGGTATGTATTGACGATTTTGTTAACACTAAAGCATCTGCAATCGTAAATGCTATAGCAACTTCATTTTCGGCTTCCAAGTGGTTAATCAATCTGCTATTATGTGCCCCATGAACATAAATAAAGTTTTCGTATCTTCCAAAATTAACGGGAATAATAAAAGGAGAGTTATCAATTACGAAACTAATATGGCAGAAGCAAGTTTGATCAATAATTTCATTAATAGTTTTTTTATCATAAAAACCACGATGTTTCATCCGTTTTATTTCGGTTTTATAAGATTTCATTTTATCCTTTATTATTTAATTGCATTAACAAACCACTCGGTTATTAATGTGGGGCGGGTAATGGCACTGCCAACAACCAAGGCAAACGCTCCTTTTTCCATAATCCGTTTTGCAACCTGTGGTGTATTAATTCTTCCTTCGGCAAAAACGGGTACTTTAACTGTTGATGAAAGTTTTATCAGCAAATCGTAATCGGGTTCATCTGTTTTTAAATGGCTTGTGTAAATATAAATAGTTCTGAGTATAAGAAGATTCTT
>DAINPX010000189.1:0-6414 GCA_036743235.1 Melioribacteraceae bacterium | reverse complement strand
AAATTCTTTTAAGGCGGAATTATATTACGATTATTTGACAAGGTTAGATTATAATTACCTATAGAACTATTGTAACCTATTATTTTACAAAATACTAATGCACTAAGTTACCCCTTTTATATAGTTTAGAGAAGGAGAACGAGGATAAGTTTGTCTGTGGAATAATAAATAACTTTATAACAATAATAACTCTTTATAAACCGGCTATACAATAGTTATGATTTAGCCCGGCATACATTAATGTAACTTTTAAAACTTTTTAACCAAGATTTACGAGAAAAAAATAGGATTAACCGGATTATTTTAATACCGAATGGATGAATTAATAATAGAAAAACAAGAAATGGAACAGAACTAAGTTACATATGGATTGGTCTTTAATAGAACCTACATTACTACGGAGTTTTATATTGTTATTGTTTAACTTTTCTATTATTAACAATTCCCTTTCGGAATGTTTTTTCTTAAAATTTAACCATAAGCATGTAAAATTTTTCATTTCACTTGTCTAATCTTAAGTTCAATTTCGGTATTTTTATTTAAGGCTTTAATAACATTTGCTAAATAGTTGTCATCATAATGGTATGGGTAAACAATTTTAGGTTTAAAAGATAAAACTAAATTAATAAACATGTTGTCATCCATAGTAAAAGGTCTATTTAAGGGTAAAAAAGCCACATCAATATTTTTAAGCGTCTTAAGTTCAGGAATATTTTCGGTATCGCCGGCAACAAGCACTTTAAAATTATCAAAATTAAATATATATCCGTTTCCTACTCCTTCGGGATGATAAATTTTCCCTTCTTCACCGGATAAATTATACGCAGGTGTTACAAAAAATTCTAATCCGGCAAAATCATATTCTTTATTGTTAACTACACGTGTAATAACTATTTTACCTAAGCTTGTACCTAATATTTTGTAACATTCGTCATTTACAATTAAATGGGTTTCGGGTTTAAGTAATTTTTTAATTACTTCTATATTAAAATGATCGAAATGAGCATGTGTAATAAAAATATAGTCTGCTTTGGCAAGAGTATCGTAATTTGGGTTAACTTCCGAATTTTTGCGTAATGAAGGATCGACATAAATTATTTTATTATTGTATTCAAACTTTACTCCGCTCCAACCAAGCATTGTTATTTTTAGTTCTCCTTTAGACGTATTATAAATATCCGTTTGTTTTGCTTTAGTAATAAACGATGCGAAACAAAATAAAATTATAAAACAAATATATTTTTTCATTTAATTTCTCCTATATTTTTTATAAGTATAAATGTTGTATCTGTTTTTGCAGTGGTTAAAAACAGTTTATTGTTATTAAATGTATAGTTATCAACTTTTTGTAAAGCATTTAATAACTGTTTTTCCAAATCCATATTTGGGCAAGCCATTTTTGTTGATATCACATCCGAAAATTTTATGGTTTCGTTTTCAAATGTTAAATACTTTCCTGTAATTTTATTACAGCCAAAATTTGCAGAAAAACGGTTATCCGTTTTGTTAAAGTTAATGAAGTATTTAAGCGAATCTAATATATTGTCTTCAAATTGGGTAATAAGCCAAGTAGATTCTAAAAAATCGATATTTTTTATTTTATCCAGTCTAAAGTAATCTTTTAATTCACTTTCAAAAAAGTTTCCGTCTGCATCAAGTTGAATAATATAATTTTCGCCTATAAAATACTTGCCAACTTCTTTATTATTGTTAAATAAAGTAATCTTATTACCTATATTATCAAATTTAAATTCTCCTTGTTCAATAAAAGGTTCTACGTTTCTTTCTTGGTAAACCAAAGACAACTTAAATTTTAAGTCAGAGTATAAAGTTAAAGTAGTTTCAATTCCGGGGCAATCGGCACATGGTGTAACACCAAAATACGTTCCACTCCAATCAATCGAATTTTTAGCATTATGTTCGTCAACAAAACTTCTATTAACCGTGCAAGATGTTAAAAATGTTAAAAGTATGATGATAAAAAAAATTTTCATAATTAAATAGTTAAATTATTTATTAAACAATCAATTTATTAATTTTTGTTCAAAACTACAATTATATACTAAAAAATGATAATTAAAAGCTTTATTTTACAATTTCTTAAATAAACACCAAAATATTTTTCCTGTTTTATTAGTTAATTTTTTATTATTTTAAAGTTCGTTTTGTTACATGTATTGACTTATATAATTTGAAATGTTAACTATAAAAAAAGGGATTGACAGATGAGAAAAAACATACTTACAAGTCTATTAATTTTGTTTATTTTTGTAACGGTTTACGGGCAAACAGCCATTCCCAAAAGGGAGTATAGAAGTGCTTGGATTGCCTCGGTAACAAATTTAGATTGGCCATCTAATCCAAACTTGACTATTGAACAACAAAAATCATCATTAATTTCATTGTTGGATTTGATGAAATCTATGAATATGAATGTTGTTATTTTTCAAGTACGACCGGAATGTGATGCATTATATAAATCGAATTACGAACCATGGTCTTATTATTTAACCGGTGCTCAGGGGTTAGCTCCAAATTCTAATGATTGGGACCCTCTTGAATTTGCAATTCAAGAATCGCATAAACGTGGAATGGAATTACATGCTTGGGTTAATCCTTATCGTGCGGTTAAAACAATAGGACAATACCCAATTTCACCTAACCATATTTCGGTTACTCACCCCGAATGGATTTTATCTTTCACTTCAATAAAAATTTTGAATCCGGGTTTACCCGAAGTTAGAGAATATAACGTAAAAATATTTATGGATATAGTAAGACGTTACGATGTTGACGGTTTACATATGGATGATTATTTTTATCCGTATCCTCCGGATCAGGTTTCTAATACAAATCCTGACTTAAGTACATATCAACAATATGGAGCAGGTTTTAGTAATATAGGTGATTGGAGACGCGATAATGTTAATAAGTTAATGAAAATGACAATGGATAGCATTAACGCAGTTAAACCTTGGGTAAAATTTGGTTTAAGTCCTTTTGGTATTTGGAAAAACGGTGTTCCAGCAGGTATAACCGGAATGGATGCGTATAGTGTAATTTATGCCGATCCTATGGCTTGGTTACGTGACGGCTCAATTGATTATTTAACTCCTCAATTATATTGGAAAATAGGCGGTTCGCAAGATTATAGCAAACTTATGCCTTGGTGGGCTGATTCTACTTATAAATATAACAGACATTTTGTACCCGGTCATATTTTTAACGGTAATTATACAAATCAGGAATTGCCTAATCAGGTAAAACTAAACCGAAATAACTTTAAATGTCGCGGCAGTGTATTTTTCCGTGTTTCAAATTTTGTAGGAAATGATAAGGGCTTTAGAGATACTTTAAAAAATAATTATTACAAATATAAATCATTTGTACCGGTTATGAGCTGGAAAGATATTGTTCAGCCAAACGAACCGCGTAATTTGAAATTTACAAGAGTGGGAAACAGTCCTATTGCGGCTTTAACATGGGATAAACCGTTAACTGCATCAGATGGAGATAGTGCCCGCTTTTATGCAATTTATCAGTTTGATAATGGTTTAATTAATCAAGCAGATTTAACGGATCCAAAAGCTATTTTGGATTTAGTCGGCTCACGTAAAGTTAATCCTATTCCAATGCCTTCTGCAACGGGTCAATTTTATTTTGTAGTAACTGCTTTAGATAAAAACAATAACGAAAGCAATATGAGTAATATTATTCAGGTTGAAGCACCTCAAGTACCTGTATTAAAGTACCCTGAAAATAATGCGGTTAACCAACCCGATAATTTAGTATTACGTTGGAATTATGCCGATCCTGCAAGTGCATATCGTTTACAAATTTCTAAAGATCCTAATTTTGCAACGGTTTTGGTTGACAGAACCAACTTGACCGATACGGTTTATGCGATTCCCGGACTTGAAGGTCAACAGACATATTACTGGAGAGTAAAAGCAGGCAATATTGCAGGAGAAAGTAATTTTTCTGCCGCAAGAAGTTTTACAACCGGTTATCCTGTTTCACCTGTACTTGTTTATCCTACAAACAATACCGCAAGTATTCCGCTACAATTTACATTTGTGTGGAAAAAAACAGAAAATACGGATTCGTACCGTATGCAATTAGCTTACAGTAATACCTTTACTTCTGCTTCTATGATAATAGATACAACAGGTTTAACAGATACTACATTTACTAGCCCTGAATTGCAGCCAAATCGTTTCCACTTTTTTAGAGTTGCAAGCAAAAACCAATATGGTTACTCTGTCTGGAGTGCACCACATGCATTTAAAACTATTATTATTGATGTTGAAAGAGAAGATAACGAAATTCCTACAGAATATAGTTTACATCAAAACTTCCCAAATCCATTTAATCCGACTACAACCATCTCGTTTAGTTTGCCTAAAGCCGGTTTTATTAGTTTAAGTGTATATAATATTTTAGGTGAAGAAGTAGCTAAGTTGATAAATGAAGACTTATCTGCAGGCAACCACAGAATTACTTTTGATGCTTCACAACTTACCAGTGGTATTTACGTTTATTCGTTAAAATCGCAAGGTAAAGCATTAAGCAAGAAAATGGTACTTGTAAAATAATTTTGAATTTTTAATTCTTAATTTTGAATGTCCTCATCCCGTTGTTGGGATGGGGATTTTTTTTGCAATTTTGAATTCTTAATGTTGAATTTTGAGTTAAAACAATTCTTAATTTAGGATAGATGTTTATAATTATATGCTTCCACTTTTGGATTGCTTCAGAACTATGAAGTGCAAATGGAAAAACGGAATGGCAGAAAAAACCAAAAAATAAAGGTTTTCTCCTGTTTATCCTTCTTTTTCTTGTAATTGCCGGTTAACAAGGGAGTAGTAAATGTTAAGTATTGAAGGTTAAATAAAAATATTAAAAAATAAAAAATAAGACTTATTACAGGAAATTAAACAAATTATTATTTTATTAGTTTATTAGAATTTGGAAATATTACCCTATTATAAAGCGGGTTATTATTCATTATTTAATAGGTTATATTTTTTCTGTCTATTTTTCCATCGTTCTTTAGCGTATTCTTGCATGTTGCTAATAGTATCTTTTTCGTCAACAATTTCAAAACCTAACAAAGTTTCAATAATATCTTCCATAGTAACAATACCGTCAGTGCCTCCGTATTCATCAACAACCAGGGCAATATGTTCTTTTTTTTGTAACAATTTTTCCCAAGCATAAAATACGGATGATGATTCATGAATAATTACAATATCACGTTTAATATCTTTAAGTTTTAAACCGAACTTATCTTCAGCTAAATTTTCAAATACAGTTTCTCTAAATACATAACCGCTAATATTATCACTGCTTTTATCAAAAACCGGAATACGCGAAAAATGTAAAAAATCCTTATTTTTTAAAAATTCGCTTAAACTCATATTTTCATCTGCAACAATCATAACAACACGAGGAGTTTTTATCTCTTCAATAGTAACCGATTTTAACTTAATTAAATTCTGAATAATTTTATTTTCTTTTTCTTCAAATACTCCCTCTTCTAATCCTAAATTAGCCATTGCCAAAAACTCATCGCGTCCAAAACTATTAATATCTTCCTTTTTTGAAATTAATTTAGAGATAAATGAAGAAGCTGCAACCAAGGGATATGTAATAAACAACATTACAGACAGTATGGGAACTGCAATACCCAATAATTCTTTATAAAAAGTTGCTCCTATTGTTTTGGGTATAATTTCTGTTAAAACCAATATTAAAATTGTTAAAACTGCCGAAACAATTCCAAAATAGGCTTCTCCAAATACAATATTTGCTTGTGCACCTACACCTGCAGCACCAACTGTATGTGCAATTGTATTTAAAGTTAAAATAGCCGAAAGAGGTTTTTCTATGTTTTTTTTTAATTCAAGAAATCTTTTTGCGGTTTTATTGCCTGCGGGGTATTTAGTTTTTACATAGGTAACTTGAGCCGAGAGCAAAACAGCTTCCAAAATGGAACATATAAAAGAAATAATTAACGCACTAAATAAATATATTAAAAGTAATGTCATAGTATATTAAAAATTATTAATATTGTAATAATAAAGAAAATTATTAATAAAACTTAATAAATAATTGATAATGAACGGTAAAAAAAATTTTAACAAAAATTTAATTTTGTTAATGACTTAAGTAATTAATTTTATTATATTTAAAGTAGTGAAATAGAAGTAAAATTAATTAATAAGGTAGAAGATTTTTGATGATTCAGAAAAGGCAATTGCTATTATTGGTTTGTAAACTAGAATAGAGGAAAGTCCGGACTCCACAGAACGGGGTGCCGGGTAACGCCCGGGGGCTAATAGTAAAAACTATTAGTTACGGAAAGTGCAACAGAAAATATACCGCCCTAAATTTTTAGGGTAAGGGTGAAAA
>DAINPX010000188.1:0-6468 GCA_036743235.1 Melioribacteraceae bacterium | reverse complement strand
GCTCCAAAAATCTTCATGTTTTTTACTCACTATGTCATTTTGTCGCACTGCACTGCACATTGTAAATGTTTAACTTTCGGTTAATCTTTAAATATAATATAAAGCAAGCAGGCTAAATTAAAACAAGTTTTTATTCTGTTTATATGGAATTGCAAGTTGTTATTATTCCTCATTGCTTAATAAACTCATTCAGCCCTATCTTATTATCTAAACCCCAAAAATAGGGTTAATTAGTCTATTAGCACGTTGTAATATAATAGGTTACAATTGTGCTATATAATTATTTGTTATAATAAGTAATCCATTTAAGATATATTTTCCCCTATTTAGAATTTAGAGAAAACTATTAAAGGGATAAGTGTTTAAATTTTTAATTTGCAATAATATGCTTTTAATACAGCCCCACTAAATACAACCCCTTACAACTATGGCATTATTATTGCATATAATAGGCAATTGAATTAATAACAGGCGAAAGCCATATAAATAAGGAGAAAAATTATGAGCAAGATTATTGGAATTGACTTAGGAACAACAAACTCTTGCGTTGCCGTAATGGAAGGTAACGAACCGGTTGTAATTCCTAATAGCGAAGGCGGAAGAACTACTCCATCTATTGTAGCATTTACCAAAACAGGTGAAAGATTAGTTGGTCAGCCTGCAAAAAGACAAGCAGTTACAAACCCTTCGAATACAATATTTTCAATTAAAAGATTTATGGGACGTAGAATTGACGAAGTACGCCGCGAAATGGAAGAAATTCCTTACAAAATTGAAGAAGGCGATAATAGAACTGCAAGAGTAAGAATTGGCGATAAATTATATTCCCCTCCCGAAATTAGTGCAATGGTATTACAAAAGATGAAAAAAACCGCCGAAGACTATTTAGGCACAACAATAAGCGAAGCAGTTATTACGGTTCCCGCTTATTTTAACGATGCCCAAAGACAAGCCACAAAAGATGCAGGCGAAATTGCGGGTTTAACAGTTAAACGTATTATTAACGAACCGACTGCAGCAGCTTTAGCTTACGGTTTAGATAAAAAAGGAAAAGAAGAAATTGTTGCAGTTTATGATTTTGGTGGTGGTACTTTTGATATTAGTATTTTACAAATTGGTGACGGCGTTTTTGAAGTTAAATCTACTAACGGTGATACTCATTTAGGCGGTGACGATATTGATAAAAAATTAATAGACTTTTTAGCTGATGAATTTAATAAATCTGACGGTATTGATTTAAGAAAAGATGCAATGGCTTTACAGCGCTTAAAAGAAGCAGCAGAAAAAGCTAAAATAGAACTTTCGTCATCATTACAAACTGATATTAATTTACCGTTTATTACAGCCACACAAGACGGTCCTAAGCACTTAAACGTTAGTTTAACGCGTGCCAAATTTGAATCTTTAGTAGATGATCTGTTAACTCGTACAATTATTCCTTGCCAAAAAGCAATTCAAGATGCCGGTGTTTCGGTTTCTCAAATAGATGAAGTTATTTTAGTTGGCGGTAGTACACGTATTCCTAAAGTTCAAGAAATTGTTAAAGATTTATTTAAAAAAGAACCTCATAAAGGTGTTAACCCCGATGAAGTTGTTGCAGTTGGTGCAGCTATTCAAGGCGGTGTGTTGGCAGGTGATGTAAAAGACGTATTATTGTTAGATGTTACTCCTCTTTCATTAGGTATTGAAACTTTAGGCGGCGTAATGACCACTTTAATTAACGCAAATACTACTATTCCTACCAAAAAAAGTGAAACATTTAGCACTGCTGCAGATAATCAGCCTTCAGTAGAAATTCACGTATTACAAGGTGAACGTCCAATGGCTGCAGATAACAGAACTTTGGGACGCTTTAACTTAGACGGAATTCCTCCTTCACCACGTGGTGTGCCTCAAATTGAAGTAACTTTTGATATAGATGCTAACGGTATTTTGCATGTTTCGGCTAAAGATAAAGCGACTAATAAAGAACAAAGTATTAAAATTACTGCTTCAAGCGGTTTATCTAAAGATGAAATTGAAAAAATGAAAAATACTGCAAAAGAACATGCAGCAGAAGATAAACGCCGTAAAGAAGCGGTTGAGGTTAAAAACACAGCAGATAATTTAGTTTTCCAAACAAAAAAACAAATGGAAGAATTAAAAGATAAATTAACACCTGAATTATATAACAGATTAGACGGTGAAGTTAAAAAAGTTGAAGATGCAATTGCCGGCAATAATACCGAAAATATTAAGGCTGCAAGCGATAACTTAACTAAAGTATGGAATGAAATATCGCAACAAATGTATCAACAAGCCGGTCCTCAAAATCCGGGTGCAGGTACACAAGGCGATCCTACACAAGGTGCAGGAAATCAACAACAGCAGCAGCAACAACAAACCAAAACAGATAAAGACGTTCAAGATGCTGCTTACGAAGTAGTTGATGACGATAAATAAAATAAATTAGTTTTATGTCTTTTGTTATTAGGGATTGCAAATAAAACTGCAATCCCTTTTTATTTTCGTTTTCCTAATCAGCCAAATTATTCAATTTAATAATTAGTTTTTCTATTTCATGTTGAGGTAATCTGTTGTTTCTGCAGTTTAATTCTTTCAGCTTTTGAATTGCTAGATATTTAGTAATTACATTGTTATTCACCAAAGTATCTATTAACCACAAAATTCCGTGACATTCCATACCATTTGCTTCTGCAAAATTTCTGACCGGTTTATCTCCCGAAAGAAGTATCGCTTTATTTTTTTGAGATAAGTAAATTACCGAACAATCTGCAAAAGATAATTGTTTTGCTTTATTTTTATATTCAAGAATTTGCAATAAATCTTTTTCATCCGATTTGATGATATTTAACTTATTTGATTTTTTAATTATATCTGCTTGGTCTTTACGTTTAATTTCTGAAATCACAAAATCGGTAGTTAAAAACTCGATATCTAAGTTAAATATACTTAAATATAAATCTAAATCAATCAAATCAATAATTATATTCGCATCATTAACCGCTACATTCATCAAATTAAACCAAGTTGCTCCCTAAAACTTATAAGATCAAGTTTTAATAATTCTGCCCCTTTACTTAACGAAATAATTTCTTCGGTTACAGCACTTAAAACATATCTCTTTAGTTTATAACATTTTTCGATAGTAGGATAGAATCCCAATTTTTTTTCATCCTTTAATTTATTACGAGATAAATAAATAAATAAACTAGTTGATTGTAAAGAATTAATTACATTTAGCAATTCTAATCGTTTAATTAATGCTTGAACCGAAATTCCAAAAACCTCTTTTATCTCAATCAATTCGGTAATTGAAACTTTTTTCCTTTTAAATGGGAAATATTTTAATACTGCTTTTTGTGGAAACAGTAAAGCTCCGGCAAAAGCATGGCATAATCTCTCAATTTCTTTATCCGAAATAAGTGGGTCAAAATCAAATAAAATATGTCCTAATTCATGCAATAATGTAAACCTTTTTCTAACCGTATCAATAGTAGAATTAATTGCAATAATTGGATTATTATTAATAAAACCCGATAAACCATCAAAAGTATTTTTGTTAAATTTACAATCTATTTCAAAAACTTTTATATTATTGTTTTCAATTATTTCAATTAAACTTGGAATTGCATCTGCACCAAGTTCCCATACTGATCTTAATTTATCTGCATACTTTTCTATATCCTCAAAGTTTTTAATTAACGGTTTTTCAAACGGATAAACGAACTTTTCCGATATATTTAATATTTGTTCTATTTCATAATATCTCTCATATTCTGAAATTATAACCTCGGATAAAGAATCTTTTAATTTATTACTATTAAACCGTGAAGACTTCCTATACTCAACAAATTCTATTTTATAATTATATTCTTTGAAAAAATAATCAATACTAACATCCAATGCATCTGCAAGTTTAATTAAAACATCACTGCCGGGCATAGCATTCCCTTTTTCATATTTATCAATCATCTGAAATTTAACATAATTATCTATTTTATTGGATAATTCTCGTAAACTTAAACCCGACATTTTACGAGCTTCTTTTAATCTGCGTCCAAATATCTCTTTCATCTTAAACTCAATTGTTTATTGTTGACAAAATAACAAATATTAAGCAATTTATCAACCACAATTTTTATAAAACCCTTTAAAACAAAAAATCCCCTATTAAAGGGGATTTATAAACACAAAAAAATTTATTTTTTAATAAATATTTGCTAAGTTTTTATCTTCTCTTTCTTTCCAACTTCCTTTATGATATGCGTAACCTGCAATTAAAGGTAAAGCTAATGTGGCTTCGGCATATACCATTTGTTCGTAAGTGGTTTCTACTTTTCCCCAGCTGCTTGCCTCTTTTAATGTAGATGAAGATAAAGCACCGTCTCTAACATCGGCAACTGTAATTTGAACGGCATATTTGTGCATAGGAGCGTCTTCGGTTAATATATCGGCAGCTACAACTATATCTTGTGTAAAGTTTTTAGGTACGCCTCCGCCTATCATAAATATTCCGGTCTCTTTTGAAGCTAATTTAATTTTTGTTAATTCCAAAAAATCTTTGGCACTGTCAATTGAGCAATGTTTTTCGGGATTGTTTGTTTGGTGCACAACAAAACCAAATCCTGCAGAACAATCGGAAAATGCAGGTACAAAAATTGGAACGTTCTTTTTGTAAGCGGCATATATAATGCTATCTTCAACTTTTGGTCCGCCGTTTTCATCTAAATATTTACCAAATTCTTTTAAGTACTCACGAGATGAATATGCTTTTGGTTCCATACTATCAAAAATCTTTTGTGTTGTTTCGTCACAAATTCTTAATTCGTCTTCGTCAATGTAGGTATCATATATACGGTCAATATGTAAATCACGTAATAAATTGTCATCACTGTAAGGTGATCCTAAATAATGTCTAAAACCTAAAGCTTCAAAAAAATCTTGGTCAACCATTAATGCACCGGTCGATACAATAGCATCAACCATGTTATTCATAACCATGTCATATACAATTTTCTTTAAGCCGGCACTAAAAATAGAACCTGCCAATGTTAAAATTACTGTACAATCTTTATCTTTTAACATCATATCATAAATTTGTGAAGCTCTATTTAAATCGCGTGACGAAAAAGCCATACGTTCCATTGCTTCTACAATAGGAACTACGTTGTGCTCTTTAATATCAAAATGTTTTACAGTTGTTTTTAAAAAATCTGCTTTTGTTGGCATGTTTTTCTCCGTTTATTTATTATATATTAATTTCAATTTTAAAAGAATAATTTGGCAATACTAAGTATCCCTTGTTTCCAAGGTACGCGATGTGAAATTCCCGATGTTTCCTTAAATGTATTTAAATTTGCAAGGTACCAATTATAGTTTCTAACCAATGCATCTTTATTGGAGTATTTCGGTTTAAAGTTTAATAACTTTTCGGCTTTTTCAATAGATACAAAACTATCTTTACTTGCAGTTTCATACACCCATTTATATAATGGAGAAAGTTTTAATGCCTCCAATATTCTTAAAGTGTAAATAATTGGCATTTCGGGTAATCCTACAATTCTTTTTCCAAAACCGGCTTCATCTAACACGGCTTGGTAATCTTCGCGCATTGTAGTAAATTCTTTTGCACCAATGTTAAAAACATCGTTTACTTTCTCTTCTTCCAATACCAAACAATTATTAATTACTTCACATAAATCTTGTACATCTAATAATTGATAACGATTAAATCCGTCTCCAATCATCGGAAAACTTCTTCCGTCTTTTGCCCAATCGTAAAATAATGCAAATACACCCAACCTTTCCGGTCCAACAAACGATTTTGGGCGTAAAATGGGAACGATTAACCCTTTTTCTCTTCCTATCTCACATTCTTTTTCGGCTAATATTTTAGCCTTTCCGTAAGGTCCTACTCCATCTAATTTATCAGTTTCGTATAAAGGATGATGATCCGGTATTCCGTAAACCGCTGTTGAACTGATATGAACAAAACGATTTATATTATAACGCAAAGCAGCGTCAATTAATATTCGTGTTCCTACAACATCGGTTGTATAAATATCATCGGGCGGATATAAAGGCAATGCAGCAGCACAATGAATAACATAATCTTGCCCCTGCATTAATCTATCAACCGTTTTTTCGTTACGTATATCGCCAATAACGGCATTTATTTTATCTTTGCAATCCTGGTAATCAAATTCCACCAAATCAAGCGAAGTTATTTCGTGATTTAGTTTTAGCAAATATCTAATTAGGTTAATACCTAAAAATCCACTACCGCCTGTTACAAATACTTTCATCTTTTTCCAAAACATTTAAAATACAAAAATAATCATTTTTATGCATTAAAACTACAGTAAAAAAAAGATAGTGTTTAATGCTAAATGTTGAGTGTTTAATGCTAAATGTTGAGTGTTAAGTGTTAAATTTAAAGTGTTGTATATTGCATGATAAGATATA
>DAINPX010000187.1:0-6475 GCA_036743235.1 Melioribacteraceae bacterium | reverse complement strand
CGGAACTTCGACAATAACCGATAATATATATTATCGGTTATTGTCGAAGTTCCGTTAGCAACAGTCATTAATGCAGTCCACTGAGCCTGCATATCTGTAGGAAATCCGGGGAAAATATTTGTAATAATATCAACGCTATTCAAATTAATATTTTCGGCATTTAAAGAAATAACACCATTATTAAAAACAATATCGCAACCAGTCTGTAATAATTTATCTGTAACACTTAATAAATTATTAGGTTCGTCATAAGCAATTTCAATTTTACCCTTAGTAATTGCTCCTGCAATAAGTAATGTTCCTGCTTCAATTCTATCACCTATATTTGCAATTTCGGAAGCTTCAAGTTCATCAACTCCATCAATTTCTAACGTATTCGATCCAATTCCATAAATTTTTGCACCCATTTTTGCAAGGTAATTTGCCAATAAAGTAATTTCGGGTTCTGTTGCAGCATTTGTAATTAACGAGCTCCCCTTTGCCATTACCGCAGCCATTAATGCATTGCCAGTGGCACCGACCGAAGAGATATCAAAATTAATTTTTGCACCGTGTAATTTATTGGCTTTTGCAATAATATATCCTTCTTCCAATTCAATTTGTGCACCTAACTTTTTCATTGCTTCCAAGTGTAAATTAATTGGGCGTGGACCCCAAGCACACCCTCCCGGTAAAGACACTTTTGCATATCCGTATTTAGATAATAATGGACCTAATACATAGACCGAAGCACGCATTTTTTTAACTTGTTCGTAAGGGGCAACTTGGTTATTAATACCGCTCGTATCAATTTTTAACGTATAATCCTTGAATGTTATTTCAGCTCCCAAATTCATCAGTAATTTATTCATTGTAAATATATCATTTACCTCAGGAGTATTATGAAAAACATTTACTCCTCTATTCAACAAAGCTGCCGGAATTAAAGCCAAGGATGAATTTTTTGCTCCGCTTACCTTAACTCTTCCTTCTAATTTTTTACCACCTTTAATTACAAATTTATCCATAATACCCAATAATTAGTTTAATTTTAATAAAGTACCGTTATTACCCGAAACGAAAACCGAACCATTTTTATTTTTGCATACTCGGGTAAAATTTATATAAGTTTTAGTAGAGTAAACATTAAAATTTTTTCCGCTATTATTAGAAAAAATAAAACTCCCTTTAGATCCCACTGCCATTATATTTTTATCATCAAGATACATAATGCTAGATATAGATCCCATAATTCCACTCTTTATCACTTGCCAATTACTTCCGCCATCAACACTTTTAAGTACTTCACCGCTTCCTCCGGCAATAATACCATAATCCTCATAATAATCAATTGAACGTAGATATTTTGAAGTATTTGACGATATTTTTTTCCAATCGTATCCTCCGTTTTCCGTTTTTAGTATTAAGCCGTTCCAACCAACAATTGTACCGTTAATGGAATCTGAGAACGAAATATCATACAATATATCTTGAGTCGGAACATTAATTTTTTGCCAAGAAACTCCTTTATCTTTGGTAATCATTAACGTACCTTTACTTCCAAGAACAAATCCTGTATTTTGATCAATAAAGTAAACCCTAAATAGAGAAAAATCGGATGAGAAAGTAACCCTTGTAATACTATCAAAATAATTATTGCTGGAAATAATTTCAGATTTATTACCAATTAAAAAAGCAGTTCCGTCTTTTAATATGCACCCATCAAAAAAGTTTAAAGAACTGTCAATGTTTTTCGGAATCCAACTTTCTCCATTATTATAACTTAAAAATATTAATCCGGAATCAGCGCCAACAATTGCCGTGCTACCAAAAAAATTGACAAAATTAATATTTTTAGAAGTTCCCAAATCTATTTTTTTTACTTTATTAAAATCAAATTTAAGATCTTCGGTAAACAAAGTTTTAATATTATATTTATCAAGCTCTTCAAGTTTATTGCTATTTAGTAACTCATGAACTTGGCTATAAATAAAGTAAGATAATGAAAGAAGAATTACAATAAAAACAGAAAAGCCGATTGTAGAATAAATTTTTATTTTTTTAGGATCTTTTTTAAGGTTAACCGGTTTTGATGAATGATATTTTGCGATGCCTTTTTCTAATTCTTCTAAAGCATAAATAAAATCGTTACAATTTAAGTAACGCTCGTTAGCATTCTTTTTCATTGAAATTGAAATGATTTTATCAAGTTGCTCAGGTAACCCGAAAACCATTTTTGAAACTTTCGGCTCTTCCTTTTTTAAATGCCCCTCCATAACATCAAAGTCGGAATCGCTAAAAAAAGGAGGTTGTCCTACAAGCATTTCATAAAAAGTACATCCGACCGAGTAAATATCACTTTGTATGGTTAAATCTCCGCCTTTAACTTGTTCCGGACTCATATAATACAAAGTGCCTACTTTTGCTCCGGTTTTAGTCATCCCCTTTTCATGAATTGACTTTGAAATTCCAAAGTCCATAATTTTTACTGAATTATCTTTTGTTAAAATAATATTAGATGGTTTAATATCTCTATGAATAAACCCTTTTGAATGAGCAAAAGATAACCCTTGTAACACATTTTTAATAATAAAAATTGCATCTAACGAGTTTAATCTTTTACGACGATAAATAATTTTTTCTAAACTTTCACCGTCAATATATTCCATTACAATTCCTAAGTTTCCTTCAAATTCAATAAAACCATAAACTGTAGCAATATTTTGATGAAGTAACTTTGCTTGATTTCTTGCTTCCTTCTTAAATCTCTCAATAAAACGTTCGTTATCATTATTCTGCGAATTTAACATCTTAATTGCAACATAGCGATCAAGTTTTGTATCATAGGCTTTATATACTACACCCATTCCGCCTTTACCTAAAAGCGAAACTATTTTATAGCTTTCAATGTTTTTACCTATATAATTTTCCATAGAAAGAAAGTTTATTGTAATAATTTAATAATTTCAAATATAACAAATTATTTAGTTTTATTTTTTGTGTTTTTATGGAAAAATCAATATTTTTGTAATTGAAATAAATTGTTCTTGCTAAATTCTGTTTTTAATAGTAAATTTACTATTCTCTTTTTGCGAGGATGGCGAAATTGGTAGACGCGCTAGACTTAGGATCTAGTATCGCAAGATGTGGGGGTTCGAGTCCCCCTCTTCGCACTCAACTTTAATCCCTTTTTTAATTATTATAGAGGTAAAATTGGAAACCACAATTAATAAGATTAATGAATGTAACTATGAACTAGTAATTTCAGTCCCATATAGTGAATTTGCAAACGACTTTGAGGAAGCATATAAAAAAGAAAGTAAAGAATTAACTTATCCCGGATTTAGAAAAGGGAAAGCTCCTATTTCTTTAATTAAAAGAATGTATAAAAAAGAAATTGAGGAATATGCGGCTAAAAACGTTTCAGACCGATTTATTGATTCCGCATTAAAAGATGGCGGTTACAAGTTACTAAACAAACAAATTCTTAAAGATCTTAAAGTTAATTTTGATGAAAACGTACAATATTTTGTTGATATTGAATTAGTTCCGGAATTAGAACTTAAAGATTACAAAGGTTTGGAAATTGAAAAGAAAAATTATATTATTGAACCTTCTTATATTGATTTGATTATAAAAGATTTCAAAAAACCGTTTGCAGAACTTGTTGCTTCCGAGAAAGCAGAAGATAAAGATTACGTTTTAACTTATGAAATTTCGGATTCTGATATTGAAACTTCTCACTCTAACGACATTTTAAATAACTTAGCCGATTCTGCTTTTCCAAATCAAGATTTAGAACCAAATAATATCGATTTAAATTCAGCTAAATTGCTTAAAAAGTATTCCGATGCTTTTGTAAATAGAACAATTGGTGATATTGTTGAACTAACCGATGAGCACGTACACGGTGAAGGCGAACATGCGCATACACATAGCTATAATGTTAATGTAAAGATTATCAATGTGTTTAAGGTAAATTATAAAGATTTAACAGAAGAACAAATTAAAGAAATTACAAAAAATAAATGTTCGACAGAAAATGAATTGAGAGACTTAATAGAAACAGATTATAAAAACTATTATTCAAATATTTCTGAAACAGATGCAAATAATAATTTATATAAAGCTATTATCAATAATAATCCATTTGAAGTACCTCAACGTTTTGTTTTTGATTCATTAAATATGTTAGTTCAACAAGAAAGAAAGAATTTAACTAAAGAACAAAATAAAGCAATTAATGATGATTTCTTATATAATTATTTATATCCTAAAGCCGTAGAAAGTGTTCAATGGCATATAATTTCTAAAAATATACAAAGAATTGAAAATATTGGATTTAGTGAAGAGGAATTTGAAAATTTCTTAAAAGAAAGACATGAAAAGACCGGTATTGATATTGAGAAATTAAGGTCATATTATAAAGAATCAAAACGTCATGAAAACGAAGTAGAACAAAAAGTATTACAATTTGTTAAAGAAAACAATAATTTTAAAACAGTTGATGTTCCTTTAAAAGGAGAATAAAATTGAAACCTGAAATTTATAATCAATTAGTTCCTTATGTTATTGAGCAAACCGGACGTGGCGAACGCGGAATGGATATTTTTTCGCGTTTATTGCGTGAAAGAATTATTTTTCTGGGCTCAGCCATTGATGATCATGTTGCAAGTATAATTATTGCTCAATTAATATTGCTGGAAGCAGAAGATCCTGATAAAGATATTAGTTTATATATTAATTCCCCCGGTGGTAGTGTTTCTGCGGGTCTTGCAATTTATGATACAATGAAATTTATTAAATGTGATGTTGCCACTATTTGCGTAGGACTTGCAGCAAGTATGGGAGCCGTTCTTTTAGCAGGCGGTGCCGATAAAAAACGTACTTCTTTACCAAATTCCAAAATAATGATTCATCAGCCTTGGATTGGTGGATTGCAAGGTCAAACAACAGATATTGAAATTCATGCCAAAGAAATGGTTAAAACTCGAAATACTCTTTATTCAATACTATCAAACCATACAGGCAAATCTATTGAACAAATAGCTAAAGATTGCGATAGAGATTATTATTTAACTGCTGAAGAAGCTAAGGAATATAAACTTATTGATAATATTTTAGAAAAGCGTATAACTCCTGTAACT
Source organism: Melioribacteraceae bacterium (assembly GCA_036743235.1). Classification (GTDB taxonomy): domain Bacteria; phylum Bacteroidota; class Ignavibacteria; order Ignavibacteriales; family Melioribacteraceae; genus JAEXOD01. The sequence goes on along the minus strand of DAINPX010000187.1, from coordinate 1,349 downwards.
AAAAAAGATCAATAGTTTTTTTATATTACATTATATATAAAAAGAGATTCTTTGTAGAATCTCTTTTTTGTTTTAAATTATAGCAATCAATTAATAATTTTAGTGGAAAATATGATGAAAAAATTTGTGTTATTAATTTTAGTATTTAATTTTACTTTACTTCACTCTCAATCCAAAAATCTTACGATTGAAGATATAATTTTCTATTCAAATTCATCACTTGCTCCAACAAATTTATCTCAGATAAATTTTATTAAAGGTACTAATTATTTTTATTATATTGAAAATAATACGCTAATTTTAAATAATGATAAATCCGAAATAAATACTTTAATAACTTTAGATAAATTAAACAATTTATTCAAAATCCAAAATTTTTCGACAATTAAAAATTTTCCTAAAATTGATTTTTTAAGTTTAAACACATTTGTTTTTTCTAATAATAACACATATTTCAGCTACAATACGGAAACAGATTCATTATCAAAGCTATATTCTCTTCCTTCGGAAGCTGAAAATATAGAAATGTCTGAAGATTATTCAACGGCTGTTTTTACACTGGATAATAATGTTTATTTTTCATTAAACGGAAATATTGCACAACTCAGTAATGAAAAGAACCAAAATATTATCTATGGGCATTCGGTTCACAGAAACGAATTTGGAATTGAAAAAGGTATCTTTCTATCACCGAACGCAAAACTTGTCGCCTTTTACAGAATGGACCAGACAATGGTAACAGATTACCCTATTTTGGATATAGATAGTTTACCCGCACAAGTTCGATCGGTTAAATACCCAATGGCTGGCGGAAAAAGTCATGAAGTTACCATTGGAGTATATAATTCGTTAACTAAAAATATTGTTTATTTGGAAACCGGTCCGCAAAAAGAACAATATTTAACATGCGTAACTTGGAGTCCAGATAATCAATTTATTTTTGTGGCAATACTAAACCGTGACCAAAATCATATGGATTTATGCAAATTTGATGCTATCTCAGGTAAAAAAATTAAAACATTATTTAGCGAAGATGATAATAAATTTGTTGAACCCGAACATCCCCTCTACTTTTTATCAGGAAACAATAATAAATTTATATGGTCGTCAAAAAGAGATGGTTGGAATCATCTATATATATATGATACAGACGGCAATTTAATAAACCAATTAACCAAAGGTCAATACGAAATAACTGAAATTATTGGTTTTGATGAGAAAAATAAAAATTTATTTTATATATCTACTGAAAAAACTCCTCTTGAACGACATTTATATAAAATTAATATTAACACTTTAAAAGCTGAGTGTTTAACCAACTCTTCAGGAATGCACGACATAATTTTTTC
>DAINPX010000186.1:0-6508 GCA_036743235.1 Melioribacteraceae bacterium | reverse complement strand
ATTTTGGGTAAAGGAGTAGATATTTCGTTTTATAACAAATCTCACTTACCAATTGGCATTATTATTGGCTTATTAATGGGGTTCAGTTTACTGCTAAGGTGGAAAACAACCAATAAAAAAGATTTATTTAATAATTCCAAATATTCATTTTCTATAACAATTCTTATATCCCTAATAATAATTATTTTTGGTAATGTAACAAGTATTATGCTTGTTCTTTTTACATTATCAACTGTTTTTTCGCTTGTCTTAAATACCGAATATTTATATAAAGCATTAAAACGTAATTTTTTGCATACAGGTGCTTTTATTGCTCATATAGGCATTGCAGTATTTTTGCTTGGTGTAATAGCCACAGGCGGATTTACTATAAAAAAAACAGCCGATTTGCCACAAGGCAAAACCGTTAATGTACTTGGGTATAATATGTTGTTTACCGGTTATCAGCCTTTTGAAAACAATACAAAATATGCTTTTAATATTGAAATTGAAACGGACGATGTCAAATCACTTGCTAAACCGGTTATGTATATTGCTGAATTTAACAACAGCTTAATGCGAGAGCCCGATATATTAAATTTTATTACTAAAGATTTTTATATTGAACCTTTAGGATATGAAGAAGGAAATACTTCAAACAACGGAACAATAGTGTTACAGAAGAATGTGCCTTTTGAATTTGAAGGTAAAAAAATAACATTTACGGGTTTTAATTTTCCTCAAGATGCGATGCAAAAAATGAGCGAGGGGAACGAATTTACTATTGGTGCAACGTTTGAAGTTGTATCAAACGAAACTTTATATAAAGGCGAAGCTTATATGAAAAGTAAAGGGAATGATAAAGAATTCATTTCTGTTGCTTTTGAACAAGCCGATTTACATATAGAACTAACAAATTTAGATGCGGGAGGAACGGTAGCCGTTAAAATTAACAAAATATCTGCCCCAAGTTCGGTAATTGTGCAAGCAACTCCTACTCTTTCGGTTGAAGTTAGCGTAAAACCATTTATTAATTTGGTTTGGCTTGGTGTAATTTTAATGGTAATTGGCTTTACCATTGCCGCATTTAAAAGGATAGGAGAGGAATAAATAAACCGGCAAATTATTATTTAAAATTTTTTAATAAGTTAATTTGAAAAAACAAATTTAGTTTTCTTTGGTAAAGTAGAAGCAAACGATTTTAACTTGGCTAATACATTTTCAAGGTCTTTATTATCTCTTATGTAAAAAGAGACTGCTGTTCCCCCCAAATTTATTGGACGGGTTGATGTTTGTAGTTCCCCTAATTTTATCCAATTATTGGGAATATTATTAAAATAATCTTCATATATCATTATTAATTTAACTTCATGTTTTTTTGCAAGTTTTTCCATCCAATTTTCGGCATATAAAATTTGGTATTTTATAACCTGATAACTCCCCAATCCTACAAAATCTAATTTATATTGTGGTGTTTTGAATGAAGTTAGACCGAGGTCACCAACTGCAATAGGTTCAAAATAATAATACTTTACAAATCTATGCATTTGATATTGCTGCAAATATATGTTGTTCGATGCTATAGGAATAGTGATAACTCCCCTAAAATATGGTAAAGCAATTATAACTTCAAGAATAATTGCAAGGAATATTAAAACAGATATCCTGTTTTTATATGTAAAATATATTTTTAATATAAAATCCGAGTAAATAAAAATCAAACTAATAATTAATGCTGTCCAAATATATATTTCATATCTATTGTACATATTATAGCTACCGGCAACTATATGTCCAATAACGGCGGTTACAATTATAAAAATAAATAGTCTAAGTTTAACCGTTAAATTATTAAACAAAGGGACGATTAATAAAAATACCCCCAACAGCATTTTAAAACCGATTGGAGATTTATAACTTTTTGTTAAGCCTGAAATAATCATATCAATCAACCCGGAATTGCTTGCACCGGACTTTTGTATAACCGAAGAGGGAAAATATCCAAGTTCCATGCTTTTTAAAAATAAGGAAAACCCCATTAAACAAAAAACACTAGTTAATAATGTAAAAATTGCCCAAAAGTATTTCTTTTTTGTTAAATAAAAAATTAGAACAAACAAAGACAATGGAACATTTTCATACCTAATTAACACAGAAAGAATTATTGAAAATGATAAAATTGCAAAATTTATCGGAATATCTAAAGTTATTTTTATTACATTATATAAAATAAAGACAATAAATAAAACTTGAAGAGAATGCTCCATTCCTGTAAAAACCAGACCTAATAAGTTTGTAATAAGTATCAAACTTATTAATATAAAAGTATAAAACCTGTTATTAATACTATCAGTACTTGAATAGATATTAAAACAAAGCAAAATAATTTTATGATAGAAATAAATTGTAACTAATGCAAAAATTAAATTTATTATTAAGGGGACAAACTCGAAAAAATTGAACGAGGAAAACGGTGCGAGTAAAAAAGGCCAAATAATACTTGATGAAGGGGCTGAATATTCCCCACTATTTATTCCATAATGCCCTTGCATAATATTTTTTGAAAGTGCAAGGTGTATATACGGATCGTCTAAAGTATAAATAAATGTTCCGTTATTTAATAATAATATACTAATTAGTTCAACAACAAAAAGAACCACAAAAAATATTATTCCGCTTACAATAGGATTAGACAATAATTTATAAAATATCTTCATATCTTTGCCGTATATAAATTTTACTTAATTAACGCAGATTATACAAAAGAATCATAACTTTTCAAAGTCTCTTATCTTTGCATAATATATCAAAATTAATTAGGAATAAAAAAGAGGACTTACGGCATACTAATGCACATAAATCCTCTCCTGCTTAGTTACCCCTAGTTAGGGGCAAATCATTATTACTCGTAATAAGGAATTAATTCACTTCCTAAATATTTTACTACCGCCATAATTACACCCATATCATCCAAATATCCAATTAAAGGAGCAATATCCGGAATTGTATCAATAGGAAGGATAAAATATAACAGAGCTGCAACAACTATAGATTTACGATACCACTGCACATAAGGATCTTTCATGTATTCAAATAACGCTTTAACATCTTTAATAAACGATATCTTACTTCCAACTCGCTCTATTTTATGCCATAAACCTTCATCAACTTTTTCCATCCCTTTATAAACTTGTTCTTCGCTATCCATCTGTTCGCGAATATCATCAAATTCTTCGTATTTCATATTTTACCTCTTGTTTTCTTCAAACCATTCGTAAATAGTTGTCCACCATAATTTAGCATTTTGAGGTTTAGCGACAAAATGAGTTTCATCGGGGAAATATAAAAATTTGCTTTTAACTCCAAGTCTTTGTAAAGTTGTAAATAATTCAAACGCTTGCGATTCGGGCACTCTAAAATCGAAAGCACCGTGAACAACCAACATTGGTGTTTTAAAGTTTTTTGCATATTGATGAGGAGACCATTTTACGTACATTTCTCTATTTGTCCAAGGAGTCCCTTTATATTCCCATTCGGGAAACCATAATTCTTCTGTTGAACCATACATACTTTCTAAATTAAATACACCTGCATGACTAACAACGGCATTAAACCGTGTTTCATGTCCTTCAAGCCAATTAATCATATATCCGCCGTACGAAGCACCAGCTGCAAAAGTATTGTTTTTGTCAATAAACTTATAATTATTTACTGCATAATCGTAAGCATTCATTAAATCGGTATAAGGTTTACCTCCCCAATCTCCACTAATTTCGTCACAAAATTTTTGACCGTATCCGGTACTGCCGCGTGGGTTAACCGCTACAACAACATAACCTTTTGAGGCAAACATTTGTGTATTCCATCTATAATGGAAATCATCTGTCCATGCACCTTGCGGTCCACCGTGAATTAAAAATACCATCGGATATTTTTTATTTGGGTCAAAAAATGGCGGTTTAACTAAAATAGATTGAACATTTGCACCATCTTCTCCTTTACTCCAGAACGTTTCTATATCATTCCACTCTATATTTTCGGTAATATCTTTATTAATAAACGTTAATTGTTTTATTTTCTTATCATTTAAGTTAATATTAAAAACTTCGTAAGGCATAGTGCTTTTCATCTGCTTAAAGTACAAATTTAACCCTGAAGCACTAACAATAACATTAGAATTACTTTTCCCTTCAACAACCGTTTCGTGTCTATTATTTTCTGTATCATATCTGTAAATATTTTTGTTTACCTCTTTATCGGCAGTATAATAAATGTAACGAGAATCTCCCGACCAAATTGTTTCACCAATTGAAATATCAAGTTTGGATGTTACATTAATAAGTTTTTTACCTTTTCTATCAAATAACATTAAATCTTGTTTATCTGCTTCAAAACCTGCACGTTGCATACTTTTAAAAGTTATATATTTACCGTCCGGTGAATAACCGGGCTGATTATCGTTACCTAAACTAACAGATAATTTATGATGATTAAATTCTTTATCGTCTAACTTAACAATAAAGATATCGTTATTTGTACTTGTGGCAAGCATTTCATCTTTATTCATAGCAAAAACAACTTCTTTTCCGTCAGGGGAAAAAGAATAGTCTCTATCTCCTCCTAATGCAATAGGCGGAACGTCAAAAGTTGATTGTGGAGTTAAATCCGTATATTGTTTTGTATCAAGGTTGTAATGAAATAAATGACTTCTCTTTTCTCCCCTCCAGTTATTCCAATGCCTATACATCAATTCGGTAAATATTTTTGCTTTTACTAAACTTTTAGAACCTTGTTCGTCTCTTTCTTTTATGCAATCTTGAGTTTCACATTCAGGATAAACAGACGATACAAATATTATTTTTTTCTCGTCAAACGACCATTCGACTCCGGATACACCCGAATATAAATCAGTAATTTTTTGTAAATTCTGTCCGTTGTAATCACAAACCCATAATTGATCATCTGCAATATAACTTATTCTTTTACTTAAAGGTAAAAAGACAGGTTCGATCTTTAAATTATGTTCCGTATTAAGCCTTGTTAAATTAGCACCTGTCGAATCGCATATAAAAATATCGGTATTTCCCTTATTTGTTTCCATATTAAAGGTTGTAACTTCAAATGCCAAAAATTTACCGTCTGCAGAAATATCTACCGAACCGATCCTTTTCAATTTCCATAAGTCGTCTATAGTTATTGCATGTTTACTTGTTTGAGCAAAATTTAATGAAACAAACAAAAGCAATAAAATTACCGAAATAATATTCTTTTTTAACATAAATCCTCAAAAATATTTAATGACACTTTACAATGATAAATAAACCATAAAGTTAAAAAAAATTCTTATAATATAAAATAGAATTATAAATAATTTACAATATGCTGAATAAAATAAACCCGTCAAAGCGGAGAGGGGGTGCTTTAACGGGTTAAGAGGGATTGAGGTTATGAATGAAAATTTTAATTCCCAAATAAAATCGGAATTAACCTTATATAAACACCTGTAATAATTGCAGTTGTAATTACACCTGAAATATTTGCACCTATTGCAATTGCTAAAACATTTGCATTGGGGTTTACCTCTTTAATAGATTTTTGAGCAACTTTAACTGTTGTGGGAACGCAGCTAACTCCGGCAATACCTATTACCGGATTAAATTTACCTTTTGTAATAAAATACATTATATATCCACCAATTAATCCGCCAATTCCCGAGAGTAATAAAGCCATAATACCCAGTACTAATAGTAAAAATATTTTTGGATTTAATAATAAATGAGCGTCACACAAAACACCTAACAAGATTCCCAATAAAAATGTTGATCCATATAGTAAAGGACCTTTAATAAAATCAACTAAATGTTTTAAACCACTTTCTCTAACTGCTACACCAATAAATAATGAGAAGAACAACGGTGCCGCTACAGGGAATAATAAACACAATATAATACAAGCCACAACTGCGAATGCTAACTTTTGATTAGAAGAAATACTTTTTTCTTTAACTTTGATATTAGTGTCAATTTTCCTAATTCGCTCAGGTACTAACAATTTTATTAAATACGGATACCCTCCGTAAGTTAATCCAAGATATAAATAGGCAACTACTGTAATTGGCACAAATAATTCTTTTGCTAAACTTAATGAAGTAAAAAGAACCATTGGACCGTCTGCACCACCTACCATAGCAATTGCGGCAGATTCTTTAGGAGTTAAACCAAATGCCATTGCTATAGGAATAGTTAAAAAAGTACCCAGCTCGGCAAATAATGCAAGAAACATACTTAAAAAAGGACGTGCCAATATATATCCAACATCCAATAATACTCCTATTCCCATAAATACAAAACATGCTATTAACCCATTACTAAACATTAATGTATAGACAGGCTGTAAAAAATCTATTTGCATCACTGTCATTAATTGGTTTGTATCGGTAAGCAAAGGATCAACAAATAAATTACTTTGCAGCCCATTTGGCATTATTAATACCCCCGAGTTAATTGCAGCCATACCTATTCCCATTGGT
>DAINPX010000185.1:0-6508 GCA_036743235.1 Melioribacteraceae bacterium | reverse complement strand
CTACACTTATTAACGAAGAAATGATTGCGGGTAATTATACAAAAACTTGGGATGCCAATAATTTAAGCAGCGGAGTTTATTTTTATAAACTTACCGCAGGTAAATTTACAGAAACCAAAAAGATGATGTTGGTAAGATAAAATATAAAAAGGGTGCTAAAAAACAGCACCCTTTATAATTACCCACCTAAAATACTAACAAACTATTCAGGGAAATATTATTTTAAATATATCATTTTTTTTGTGATTGATTTAGTTTGTGCTTGTAACTTATAAAAGTATATTCCGCTTTTATTATCTTTTGCATTCCAAGATACTGAGTAATTACCTGCCGGAATGTATTTATTAATTAAGGTTTCAATTTCATTTCCTAAAATGTCGTAAATCTTTAAACTGATATATTCGCCTTTATTTATCAAAAATGAGATGTTTGTTACAGAATTAAACGGATTAGGGTAATTTTGTTTTAAGTTAAAAGAATAATTATTGGTGTTTTCTTCTTCTTTTATATCTGTTAAATTTATTAATTCCGAAACTAAAATGCCTTCATTAGTTAAATTTAATTTTTTATAAGAACTAAAACCGCTATATGTTTCAATATAATTATCTGTTAAAGAAACTTTGTAAATTTGCTGATAATTACGTTTTATTGCTATATAAACGGAAAGGTTTAATGGGTCAAAAATAAATGAACAAATAGTTGGATACGAACCGGAATTTTGTTTTGTGTTTTTTAATACTTCCCAAGCATTTTCATAAGTAAAATTTAATCTGTTTTGTAAAATGTAAGAATATGCAACTTGGTACCTATCGGAGCCCGTACCTGTTGTTAAAGTATATGGTTTTCCCCAGAATTTATGATTATTAAAATTAGTCATAACTATAAAATTTTCGCCGGTATTAGTAACCATATTGGAATCCGTTCCGCTTTCAAAAACTGCAGCAGAACCATTTAGAGATGCAATTAAACTATGTAATTTAATAAAAGGGACTTGTATTAATCTGTTATTGGCTACATTTAAGAATGTTTTTAATGAATCAGTTCTTCCAAAAAAGTCTGTTGATATTCTAAATAATCCTCCGTAATCAAGGGGCGTTTCATTTGGTTTTACTGCTGCTACACCCGGGTAAACTAGTTGACTTGTTGATAATAATCCCCTTTCGTTAAATCCGCACGATGTTAACCAACTACCGTTTGAAAAGAACTCAACGTAAAAAACTTTATACCCTTCATATTTTTTAATTGAAAATTTTACTTCGGTATCTTGCCAATCCAAATTTAATCCGTAATAGGTATTATTAAAATAAACGGCAAAACTTGTACAAGGTTTAATGTAATTTGTAAATAAAACAACAAAAAATAGTATTGTACATAAGCTTTTGCATGTAAATAATCGTTTCATATTTAATCCTATTATATTATATATATTAAAATATTTATGAAAATATCAAATTTGTAATAAATGTATAGTATTAATATAGGTTAAATAAAAGATAACAAAAGGAATTAAGTGATATTGGGTAAATAGAAATTATAAGCGGTATTATATAACTATTTTATACATTAACGCATCGTCTCTTTTAATTTATATGCGTATCTTCTGCTCATTATATGCGGTTCATCTTCACAATTTAAATATATTCTAAAAGTTGAATTAAACCAATCTTCAATTTTTAAAATATAGTTAAGGTTAATAATTGTATTTTTATGTATTCTAATAAATTTATTGGCGGGTAATCTTTCTTCCCATTCTTTCAAGTTTTTAAGTACCAGTCCTTTTATGTTTTTTGTACAATACAATTCCGAATAATTGCCTGCGGAGTTAATTTTATATATATCACTTATTTTAATAAACTTGTGGGAATTATTAATCATTAAAAATAAAGTATCATCGTAGTCAATTTTATCAAAATGTTTTATTGTCGGTTTTGCTCTTTCCAAAATTCTTTGCAAAGTAATTTCAAATCGTTTTTTATTAACGGGTTTTAAAAGATAATCTATTGCATCCAATTCAAAAGCTTTTATTGCATGCTCGTCGTAAGCGGTAACAAATATTATTTTAGTACTTTCGGGAATACTTTTTACAAGCTCAAGTCCTGTTTTACCCGGCATTTGAATATCCAAAAACACCAAATTACATTTATTGTTTTTTAAATATTCTTCAGCTTCGTTTACCGTAGATGCCTGGTAAATTACTTCAATTTCGTCATAATTTTGCAACAAAGCATTTAAATCTTCCCTTGCCAAGGGTTCATCATCTACTATTATGGCTTTTAACGGTATCATTAATAATATTCTCAAAAATAGTTATTTTAATTGTAACATGTTTTTCCGATTCAAATATACTAAATTTGCTTCTATTAGGATATACCAATTTTAACCGTTCTTTAATATTTTGTAATCCGGTTTTTGTGCTGTCGGCAAGTTCCGTTTCCGATTTAACAAGAAAGCCGCTATTTTTAACTTCTATAAACAAATCATTATTTATCAGTTTAACCGATAAATAAATACGCAAAGGTAAATCCGATGTTTTCATGCCGTATTTAATTGCATTATCAATTAACGGATGAATAAGAAACGGGGGAATTAAAAAGCTTTCTGCTTTTTTATCTATGTCGTAAATAAATTCGATATTTTCGGCAAATCGTATTTTTTCAATTTCGGTATAATTTTTAATGGCTTCAATTTCCGAAATAAGCGGAACAGTAATGTTATTTTTCATTAATAACGAATACCTATAAAATTCGGCAATTTTACCCACCATATCTATTGCCAATTCTTGATTACTTCTAATTAATGCACGTAGCGAACTGAACGAATTAAATAAAAAATGGGGATTAATTTGGTATCTTAATAATTGCAGACGTGCCGTTTGTGCTAAATATTCCGCTTTTTGTGTTCTTTCTTTCTCTTGTATAAAATCAAACCACAATTTAATTCCAAAATATAACATGCTCCAAGCAAGCATTATAGGAAATAGCTGCGTCATTCTAAAAACTATATTTGTTGAAACAAAACTCTTATTTATTAATTCTGTAAAAGTTATTTTTGCAAAACAATAATAAACTAAATGTGAAAAAACAAATAATAATAATGCACCGCATATAGAAAGTAATATTACGCTAATTAAAACAAATAAAATTGATTTGCTTGATTTGTAAATACGCTTATAAAAATATCGTATTAATAATGTAACAATAAAGCCGGTTGACCATTGTAATGCATTAATTAAATATGCAACAAAAGTATAATTTATTTTCATCCATAACATTGTAATAACGGTATCGGCAATAATAAACAGTAACCACCCAAAAATATTAATTATATAAAATGAGTGTAATTTATTTAATATAAGTTTTGTTTTATCATTCATTTATATCGAAAATTTTGTTGTTGGTAAAATAGCAATTTAAAATAAAAAAACCGCCAACTAATTTGGCGGTCTTTTAATAGATTAAATTTTACTTTAAAAGCACCATTTTAGATGACTTTATAAAAATGTTTTTATTTTCGGAAATTGATTTTGCTTCAATTCTATAATAATAAATTCCGCTTGATACTATATTACCGTTATTATTTAATCCGTTCCAAGTAATATTATAATAACCGCCATTAGAATAATTTCCGTTTAATTTAGTAATTAAATTACCTAACTGATCATAAATTGTAATACTAACAACAGATGCTTCGGGTATTCCGAATTTAATATTGGTTGAGGGGTTAAAAGGATTTGGGTAGTTAGCCAACAATTCAAATGTAGTTGGAATTTCCAAATTATTATCGGTTATACCTGTAATATCGGTAGTTTTGAATTTATTTATTGTGCTATATTTACTTGCAGATTCCGAGTTAACCGCTCTAACCTTCCAATAATAAAATTTATTATTTTGCAACCCATTTAACGGATACTCGTTAGATACAATATTACTATCATTAACAAAAGTTTGAGACGCTCCAAAAAATATTGACTTGGCTACTTGCAAATGATATTTTTCTGCTCCGTTTACATTGTTCCATTTTAAATTAACATTTAAAGGTATATTAACTGCTTCATGTTCGGGATATACCAACATCGGTTTAGACATCATTGTTTTAAATTTATATATGCTTGAAAATATTTCGGGAATTAGTTCGTTTCTTGTACTAACAGACCAATAATAATTTTGGTAACCTTGCAACAAATTTACTTCAACCGTATTGTTTTCTATTAAACTATCTAAATACACAATGTTTGTAAATGCCGAGTCTGTAGCTATTTTAAGAGAATAATATTGCGTCCCGTTTGTTTTTCCCCATTCAAACCGAGCGGGTTCGTGGTCATAATTAACGCTGTTGTTTGTTGGCGAAATTAAATTTGTACTTTCCAGATTTGTAATTTTAATAGGTTCAACATTTGTAATAAATAATTGTGAATTAGAAGCATCTTCCAATTTAATAAAGCAACTATCGGTTGTTCCCAAAGGCACTAACCAATTATAATTGTTTAGGCTTGAACTGTAATTCGATTCTATTAAGTGCCAATTTTGTTTATTATCTTTGGAATAATAAATATTAAAACTTTGGATATTGTTAGAAAACCAACTTATTTTTGCTCTGCTTCCGTTTACTATAGTAGCACCGCCGTATGGTTCAACCATATTAATAAATGCCAATTCCGATTCGGGCAGTTCATATTCAAATGCCGATAAACCGTAAGTTCCCGCACGTAATAACCTTGTTGTACCATATTCTGCATAATCTAAAACCAATACAGGAACAATGGGCATGTTATTACCCATTCTTGTCCAATTTAACCCGCCGTTGGATGTTTGGTAAACGCCAAAATCGTTAGCAACATACATACTGCCGGGTATTTTTGGGTCAATAATTAATTCGTTATGCGGAATATTTGGTAAATCTCCCGAAATATTAGTCCATGTTATACCCAAATCTGTGGATTTATATACTTTACCGGAATTAAAACCGGAGCGGACAACATAAACCGTGTTTCTATCAAAGGGATCGGTTTTTACGCTTGGCACAAATCTGGGTGCGTCCGGAATGTTTGTATGAACTCTTGTCCAATTAACTCCTTCATCGGTAGAAACCGCTACAACAGGATTAGCTATATAACTATTTCCGGCAGCAGCAAGTATCATAACCTCAGGAAAGTTTTTGTTTTGTGCCATTGTGTTAATTGCTTGCGGAAAAGATTCGCTTATAATTTCCCAAGTTTGCCCCGCATTTATCGATTTACGTAATTTTCTTGAAGCAACATATAAAATATTATTATTTGTAGGGTGCATGAAAAACGGAGCAGTCCAAAAAGGATTTTCATCGGCAGCATAATTTGGTGCAATGCTAAAAAACGAATTAAAAGCACCTCCGTTAAAACTTTTTAAGATGGAACCGTATTGAATGCTTGAATAAACTGTATTAGGATTAGTGTAATCGTAAAAGTTTATCATTCCGTCTCCGGTAGTACATAACTCCCAATTTGTTATTCCTCCGTTTAATGTTCTAAAATTTCCGTTATCTTGTGCACCGCCAATTAAAATATTTCTGTTTGTTGGGTGCGATGCCAAGCCGTAAAATTGAATTGTTGCAATTCCGTTATTTTTATGCTCCCAGTTATTTCCGCCGTCAGTAGATTTAAATATTCCTCCGTCACTTACAATATAAACTGTCTTATTATTAGAGGGAGAAAATAGTATTCTGTGATAATCGCAATGCACTGGGCTTCCCCAAACATCGTTTGAACCCTGAATACGCTCGACCGTAAAAGTAGTTCCGTCTGTCATTTTATGTAACTCAACGTTTCCCGCAAATACATAATTTGGATTTTGCGGATCAACTGCAATACATAAATCATATCCGCCTTGGTCGTACCAGTTTAACGAAGCATGGTAACCTGCCAACGGGTTGTTTTCCGAACATCTTGACCATGTTGAACCACCGTTAGTTGTTTTATAAGCCGAACTTCCACTGCCTCCAAATATAATAGAGTATATTACCAAAGGAGTAGATGTACATAAACTTATATGCATCCTTCCTATCGAACTTGAAGAGGGGAGACCTGACGAACTTTTTACCCATGTTAAACCTTTATCCGATGACACATAAAATCCCGCTGTAGCATTAGCACCCCCTACTGCAGCATATACTTTATTTGGATCCGTAGGATGTACTGCAATATCAAATGAACTTGTTGCGGCTAAAGTATTTCGCCAAGAATTTCCTTTATCGGTACTAGTCCAAACTCCGGTATTGTTTAATGTACCAAGATTGTAATTTGCGTTTGTTAAAGCCACATAAACAAAATTATTATCGTGCGGGTTAACAACTATATCTCCCGTGTGTGTGTAATCACCCAATTCCGGGGCTATTTGCGTCCAAGTTAAACCTGCATCCGTAGTTTTATAAATACCGTCACCGTAATAAATTGTAGGTGCAAATCCATGAAAAGATTCGCCTGTACCGGCATAAACAGTATATGGATCTATCGGATCAATTGCAATTGCACCGAACG
>DAINPX010000184.1:0-6522 GCA_036743235.1 Melioribacteraceae bacterium | reverse complement strand
TCCGCAGTAAGGACAATATGCACGTGTACCGTTTAATTCTCCGTTACAACTAGGACAAACTAATGTTTTATAATTACTCGGTCTTGTAATTAAATATATTGTTAATCCAAAAAATAAGGATGTTAATGCTAAAAACGCCCATATACCCGGATTTCTTACATCACGCTCTTGTGCATCAGTGTAAACCCATGTTGGCAATAAAAACCATAAAAACGCAGTTGAAAAGCCTAAAAGTATTCCGAAAATTACATTAAGTACAGAAAACAAATCATTACTTTCAAGCTGGTATTTACTTGCATAGTAGCGTTTATTAACTCTATCATCAACTTTCATATAAAGATTACCAATTAAATTGTTGTTATTATCTATAATGGGGACGGTAAAAGTAGTTGAAGTAGGTTGCAATAAATACCAATCTTCTTGAGGATTGTAAAAACGCCAATAATCTTCGTTGTAAAATCTGTCATTTCTGTCACTTCTTAAGAATTGCGAAAAATCTATTTCGCTGTTTTTATCAATTAGTTTAGTTAAAAACTCGTTTCTGCTTTTATAAAAACCGTCATTTTTAATTACTTCAAAATATTTATCGTAAGATTCATTCATGTATTGAAATTCCTCTTTAGGAATTCCAAAAATGAAATTTCCACTTATGTCAGTCATCCATAAATATTTTTTTGATGCATCAAATTTTTGCCTATCCACAAAATACTTAGATTGAATATTATTTATTACTGAATTATTAAAAGTAGATTGATTAATACTTTCTGCAATATTTTGTATTGTTTTATCCTTTTTTAAAGTTGCTTTAATACTTGAAGCAATGTTTCTAAGATCATTAATATTGGTATTTGAGAATTTTTCAAAGTAACTCTTAAATTCTCGCTTATGTTTTTCAAATTGAGCTGATCTGTAGGGAAACTGCAATAATATAACAATAAGCGATATAATTGCAATTATAAATGCAGGGATTGATAATTTAGTAATTAATTTTTTTCTATGCATTTCTATACTCCTTTATTAATTATTCTAAAATTTTTTTTTATCTTTATAACTTAATAATAAAACCGGCGAAATAGCCAATGTTAAAAAAGTACCTAATAGTAAAACTAAAATAATAGCAACACCAGTTGGACCAACAGCGTTTAAATATATATTTTGTTTGAGAATTCCCCATATATCTGAAACACTTAATTTTATACTTATTATATAAATAAACCCCAAAATAAATATTAGGCTAAACACAATTTCAATAATAGGCTTAACCATATTAGGGCTACCTTCAATATTTTGTTCTATTTCCGGAGTTGTATTTTTTATAGTTTTTATTAAATTATCAAATACAATTTCATTCGGTTTTTCCTTTTTAATAATATTTAATGTTTGTATTGTGTTTTCTATTTCCTTATAATTCTTTTTACATACATCACAATTATTAACATGGTTTTTAATATCAATAAGATAAGATGTATCTCCTTCATTATAATATAAATCGAGTAAATAGTTTTTATTATTACAATACATCTCTATTTCTCCTCTTGTAATATTTTTCTTAACATAATTAGTGCTTTATGGAATCTTGCTTTAAGAGTACCTTCAGGAGTATTAGTCATTTCAGAAATTTCCCTAAATTTTAATTCTTGGAAGTGTTTTAATAAAACAACTTCTTTAAAAAATGGATTTAACTTTTCTAAAGCCTTACTAATTCTATCTTTGGTTTCAAGGTTTTCCAAAATATTTATGGGATTATCTCTTAAATTTTCTAAATTTTCAGGATCATCTACCGTAATTTCTTCGATATCTACATAATTATATGCATACCTTTTTAAGGACATTTCATTTCTTGTTATATTCAATGCAATAGTAAAAATCCAAGTTTTTACAAGCCCTTTAATAGGATTAAAAGTATGCGAAGCAAACCATACTCTGGTAAATGTTTCTTGAAGAATATCTTCTGCAATTATTTTATTATTTGTGTAACGTAAAACGAAGTTATAAACATTTAAATTATATCTTGAATACAATTCTTTTAATGCATTAGTATTTCTGCTATTTATCAATTCTATCAGTTCAACATCAGTTCGGTTTTGCATCCAATCATCATTTTGTTTTGTAATCCGTTTCTATTACTCTATACAGGCTATATAACCAAAAGGTTGTCATTATATCTAATTTACATTGAAAAATTAGATATTTTTTTTAGTAAAACAAAATTAAACAAACATAGTCATTTTTTGTTGATATTCTTATCTTATTTAACTATATTAAATTTTATTGTATATTTTTCATCATTACCATTTTTGAATTGCCGAATTATTGAACAAAAAAATAAGGAAATTATTCTTTTAATTAAAAACAAACAATAAAATGAGGAACATTATGGAAGAAAAGAAATTAACAACTGCTTCGGGCGTCCCTTATTCCGAAAATGAAGATAGTATTACAGTAGGTGCAAGAGGTCCAATATTACTGCAAGATTATTATCTGCACGAAAAATTAGCACATTTTAACCGCGAAAGAATGCCTGAAAGAGTTGTGCATGCAAAAGGAACAGGAGCTTACGGCAAATTTACCGTAACAAATGATATTACCCAATACACAAAAGCTAAAATTTTTAGCAAAATTAATAACGAATGTAAAGTTTTTGTAAGATTTTCTACTGTTGGAGGTGAAAAAGGAAGTGCGGATACAGAGAGAGACCCAAGAGGATTTGCAGTTAAGTTTTATACCGAAGAAGGAAATTGGGATTTGGTAGGTAATAATACGCCGGTATTTTTTATAAAAGACCCAAAAAAATTCCCTGATTTTGTGCATACTCAAAAACGAGATCCTAAAACTAATTTAAAAAGTGCAACAATGATGTGGGATTTTTGGAGTTTAAATCCCGAAAGTCTTCATCAAGTAATTATTTTGTTTAGTGATAGAGGTACTCCATACAGTTATAGGTTCATGAACGGTTATGGAAGTCATACATTTTCGTTAATTAATGCAGAAAACAAAAGAGTATGGGTTAAATTCCATTTTAAAACTGCTCAAGGAATAAAAAATTTTAACGGATCAGAAGCTGAAGAAATGAAAGGAAAAGACCCTGATTGGGCACAACGCGATTTGGTTCAAGCAATTGCAGATAAAAATTTTCCTAAATGGAACCTTAAAATACAAGTAATGACTGAAGAACAAGCAAAAACATTTAATTGGAATCCGTTTGATATTACTAAAGTTTGGCCACATAATCAATTTCCATTAATTGATGTTGGGGTAATGGAATTAAATGAAATTCCCGAAAATTATTTTGCAGACGTAGAACAAGCGGCTTTTGCTCCTGCTCACACTGTAAACGGAATTGGATTATCCCCTGATAAATTATTGCAGGGTCGAATTTTTGCTTATCCAGATGCTCACAGATATCGATTGGGGGCAAATTACGAGCAAATTCCGGTAAACAGACCCGTATGCCCTGTTCATAATCATCAAAGAGACGGATTTATGTCTGTAAACGGAAATGGTGGAGAAAACCCCAATTATTTCCCAAATAGTTTTGATAATATAGTAGCTGATGAAAAATATAAACTACCAAGCGAAAAGTTAGATAGCAACATTGTTGATGCTTTCCCAAGAAATTTAAATGACGATGACCATTATTCTCAACCCGGTGCACTTTTCCGAATTGTAATGACCGAAGAAGAACGGATAAATACAATATGTAATATTGTTTCATCAATGAAAGACATTTGTGGGGAAAAACGAGAAGAAATTATTAAACGTCAATTAGATCACTTCTATAAAGCCGATACCGAACTTGCAAATAAAATTGCAGAAGCACTAAATTTTGAATATAAACCATAATTTTATAAAAAAAATGGGGCTGCAATCAGCCCAATAAAAATAAAACTAAAAAAATTATTTTTCTATTGCTTCAATAATTTTTGTATGTATTAAAGGTCTAAATCTAATATGCTTATTATTATCCCTTGTAGGATAAACTCTGTTAGAAAGTAATATTACAAACAGATCTCTTTCTATATCCACCCAAATGCTTGTTCCGGTAAAACCTGTATGTCCAAATGATTTATTTGAAAATTTATTACCGCAAGATGGTTTATTACCCGATTTTACATCCCAACCATAGCCGCGTTCACTATTTGTATATTCTTTATCAGTCCAATTATTAATTAATTCTTTATCAAATATCTTTTTATTGGCAAAATACCCTCCGTTAAGTAAGGTTTGAACGTAGATAGCCAAATCATGAGCTGAAGAAAACAATCCTGCATGTCCCGAAACACCTCCAAAAAAGAAAGCGTTTTCGTCATGTACTCCACCTTGTATAAGCTTTTTTCTATAGTTTTTATCTATTTCGGTCGGTGCAATTTGTTTAGTTAGTTTTTTACTCGGATTAAATAAAGTATTATTCATTCCTAATACATCAAATAAATTATTTTTTAAGTATTTATCTAATGATTCTCCGGAAACTTTTTCGATAATACGCTGCATTATTATCATACTTAAATCGCTGTAAACAGTTTTAGTTCCTACTTCATAACTTAAAGATAGATCATCAATTAACTTATAAGCATCTTCTTTAGTTTTACAATTTTCATAAAAGTTAATAAATGAAGGCAACCCCGCATTATGCAACATCAAATTTTTAACTGATATTTTATCTTTACCGTTTGATGCAAAACTTGGAATATATTTACTTACTTTATCTTCCAAGTTTATTTTACCTTGTTGAACCAACAACATAACAGCCGGTGTAGTACCAACAACTTTTGTTAAAGATGCAATATCATAAATTGTTGAGGTATTCACTTTTTCGCTATTTTTTTCATAAGTATAATGTCCAAAAGCCTTTTCATAAATTAACTTCCCTTTATATCCTATTGTTAAAACGGCACCGGGAAAAACTGTATCATTAACTGCCCAATTCATTAGCGAATCCACTTCATTAAAGTTAAAGTTTTTATCACTTCCATTTTCGGGCGATTTTATTTCACTGGAGTATCTAAATAAACCGTCACCAAATTTATAATCCGTATCCGGAATAGTAATAGGTAAAGTTCCGCTAATAGTCGCTCTTCCAAATAAAGCATCAAACATTGCTTTTTGAGAATAATACACAGACCCGTACGAAGTTAAATATGCGGGCACATTTGCAAATTTATTT
Source organism: Melioribacteraceae bacterium (assembly GCA_036743235.1). GTDB lineage: Bacteria > Bacteroidota > Ignavibacteria > Ignavibacteriales > Melioribacteraceae > JAEXOD01. Next base: position 1,358 of record DAINPX010000184.1, on the reverse strand, counting down.
AATATATAAGGATTACCAAAACCCAAAACGACCAAAGGTTTATTTAGTTCAATAAGTTTATTAATAAACGATTGATGACGTGAATCAATATCAACTGTTCCCTGAAAAGATCTAACATTTACATAAGTAGGTAAAATTATATAGTCGGCTTTTTGAGCTAATTTATACATATTATCATATTCTTTATCAATACTTTTTCTCGATAATCTGCCTAAATTAATGTTTTCAAATTCATCACTAATTAGTTTTTCAAATGTTGTAATGTTCTTATCGGTTAATTTAGCGCGCGTATCGCGTAAAGTGATACAAACTACTTTTTTGTACTCCTTAAGGTTAATCGGAACAATATTTTTATCATCTTTGACTAATGTAATTGATTTTTGTGCAATTTCTTCGGCAAGTCTTCTCGGTTCATTTAATGAAACAACTTTATCTATTTGACCTATATTAATAAATCGGTCTTCATCCAGCTTTATACTCTTTTTCGCAGCTAAAATTTTCCTTACACTTCTTTCTATTCTATTTATGGATATTTTATTTTCCTTAACAGCTTCAATTAAAGCGTTAACCGAAGCTACAGGATCATCCGGAAAAATTAGAATATCCGTACCAGCTTCAATACATTTTATGGTTGCTGTTTTGGTATCAAAGTTTTTTGTTATTGCATGCATATTCATAGCATCACTAACAACAAGACCTTTAAACCCTAGATCTTTAACTAAAAGTTTAGACACAATGTTTTTGGAAACCGATGCTGGAATTTGCGGATCATCTTCATAAGCAGGTACACCTAAATGACCTACCATTACAGATGTTACACCGTCATTAATAGCCTTTTTAAAAGGAATTAAATCTGCATCGTTAAACTCGTCTTTACTTAAATTTATTTTTGGCATTTCTCTGTGACTATCTAAGGAAGTTGCACCGTGCCCCGGAAAGTGTTTTGCCGTTGTTAGCATTTTTCCATCTTTCATCCCTTTAATAAAAGCATCGGCAAATTGCGAAATTAGTTCGGTATTATCGGAATATGCTCTAATATTTACTATCGGATTCCTATAATCATGATTTATATCCACAACAGGGGCGTAGTTTTGATGCACACCTATTGCCCTACTCTCTTTTGCTGTATATAAACCCATTAAGTATGCCAATCGAGGTTCTCTTGTTGCGGCAATTGCCATATTATAAGGATATTCCACAGCATCTTTTAAACGCATTCCTAAACCTCGTTCAAAATCCGAAGCAATAAGCAAAGGGATATCTGCAAGCAATTGTAAATGATTAGTAAATGCAGCTTGATTATATATATCCCCTTCAAAAAAGACTACGCCTCCCACTTTCATCTCTTTCACTAAATA
>DAINPX010000183.1:0-6565 GCA_036743235.1 Melioribacteraceae bacterium | reverse complement strand
CCTATAGTTTCTTTTCCTATTAATTCTACTTTTGCTGCTTTTACCATTGCATCGGCAGCTTCAATTGCACCGACTAAACCTTTGGTTTCAATCATTCCAAGTGCATCTAATGTCATAAATATGCTCCCATTTTCTAGATTATTTCTTCAACTAAAATAACTGAATATTTTAAAAATGTCAAATAATTTGTTTAATAAATGTAATTTTTATAAAAGATTATTGTCTTTTAAATAGTCTTCCAATATTATTGCCGCAGCATTTCTATCAATTATCCCCTTTTCTCTTCTCTTGCTCCGCTTTGATGTAGATTGCAGCACTCTATTTTTGGCTAATTCACTGCTATACCTTTCATCATAAAACTCAATAGCAAGTTTGAATTTTTCACCAAGTATCTTTGCAAATTTTTCGATATTTTCGGTTACTTGCCATTTGCTACCATCTTCTTTATACGGATAACCTACAACTATCTTTTCAACATTGTATTCAATCAATACTTTTTCTAAATTTTCAATCAACCTCTCATCATTAGATAATGTAAGCAAAGGATAGACAAATATCCTTAGCGGGTCTGTTATTGCTATTCCAACTCGTTTTTCACCGTAATCGATACCCAAAATCCTTTTGTTTTGCTCACTCATTTTTCTTATCCGAGGATTCAAATCGCTCTACAGAATAAATACCATGAATTTTTTTTAGTCGTTCAACAAGTCTATTTAGGTGCTCTAAATCTTGAACATATACAGATATTATTCCGCTAAAATGACTTCTTTCGCTACTCATATTAATTGCTTTTATATTTGTATTTTTATAAGTATTAATATTATTGGTTATTACATTTAATAATCCTGTCGAGTCTTCTCCTTTAATAGAAATTGCAGCAACAAAACTTTGCTGAATTGTTTTTGACCATTCCGCTCTAACAAACTTATCATTAAATTTTTTACTTAATTCAAAAACATTTTCACAATTTTTGCGGTGTATTTTAATTCCCTCACCTGTTGTTGTAAATCCTACAATAGGATCACCCGGCATCGGATTACAACATTTTGCATAAGAGTAATTCACTCCTCGTACATCCCCTTCAATTAATACCCCCCCAACATCCGTTCTTGTAATATTTGCAAAATCTTCAAATTCTAATTCGGCAATAGCAGTTTTGTTTGTTTCTTCTTCGACCATAAAAATTTCATCAATTTTTATTTTATCTAACGCTATTGCCGTATAAAAATCGTTAAAGTTATTATATTTAAGTTTTTTTATAAGTTTATTTAAATCATCGGTAGTAAAGACTTTTTTCATCTTTTTAAGTCTTTTCTCCCAAATTTCCTTCCCGTCTTCTATTAATTTCTCTTCTTTTTTATTAATATATTTCTGAATATTTGATTTTGCTTTGCTAGATTTAACAAAATCAATCCAACTTCTATTTGGATGTTGGTTTTTTGAAGTAAGAATTTCTACTTGGTCGCCGCTTTTTAATATTGTATCTAACGGGACAATTTTTCCATTAACTTTTGCCCCAATACAATGTAATCCGATATTACTGTGTATTTCAAAAGCAAAATCAACAGGGGTCGAATTAACAGGTAACTGTTTCAAATCTCCTTTTGGCGTATAAACAAAAATTTCTTCTTGGCTTAATGTTACTTTAAATGTTGTAAGAATTTCTTTTGACGAATCTACTTTTCCGGATGTTTCAAATATATCACGAGCCCAATTAATCCAGCCTTCTACATCTAAATTACTTTTTGTAATATTTTCTTTGTATTTCCAATGGGCAGCAATACCACGTTCTGCAATTTCATGCATTTCGCGCGTCCTAATCTGAACCTCTACTAATTTTCCTTCAGGTCCAACAACAGTATTATGAATTGATTTGTAATTATTCTTTTTGGGAACTGTAATATAATCTTTAAACCTTTCAGGTACATTTTTATATACTCCGTTTACCAAACCTAATGCCAAAAAACACAATGCTTCATCATTATTTTCTATAATTACCCTTATTGCAAGTATATCGTATATCTCTTCAAAACTTTTATTCTGATTAATCATCTTTTTATAAATACTATATAAATGTTTTGGTCTTCCTCCAATGGAATATTTTATGTTATACTCATTTAATTTTTCGGTAATTGGTGCACAAAATTTGGCAATGTAATTTTCTCTGTCTCTTCTTGTATTAGATACTTTTCTGGCAATAGTATCATATGCTTCTCTATTTAAATACTTAAAGGCAAGATCTTCCATTTCCCATTTTAACTGTCCTAAACCCAAACGATGTGCAAAAGGGGCATAAATTTCTCTTGTTTCGGTTGCAACTCTCATCTGTTTTTCCGGAGAACAAAAATTAAGAGTACGCATATTGTCTAATCTATCTGCAAATTTTACTAAAATAACCCTTACATCATTTATCATAGAAATTACAAGCTTTCTATAATTTTCAGCTTTTTGTATTTCAAGCCCTCTAAATATTCCACTAATTTTTGTTACCCCGTCAACTATATCGGCAACTTCTTTCCCAAATTCCTTTTGTATAAAACTTAAACTAACCTCTGTATCTTCAACAACATCATGTAACAGTGCTGCAATTACGCATGCATCATCAAGTGGAATTTCATCAATAATTATACGTGCTACAGCGTAAGGATGAGTGAAATACGGTGCTCCCGATTCTCTTGAGTCGTTTTTGTGAGATTCAAAACTTAAATTAAATGCCTTAGTTATTAAGTCTATATTTGCCTTAGGTAAGTTTGCACGACAAGAATCGAGTAAATCATCAAGCATCTTTTTTTGTTTAATAGGAGAAATTGCCATATTTTTTTATTTTTTTTGGATTTCATGATAAAAAAAATACTTGAAACAATCAACCTATTTTTTAACTTTCTCTAACAATTCCTCATATAATTTTTTCACTCTCTCCAAACGGTTAGATAGTTGCTCCCTTGCGTATTTATCTTTAACCTTAATTTGTAAAATGTCTTTACAATACTCCAATGATTTTTCATATTTGCCTAAATCATTATATTGCATTGCAATTTTATGTTTTAATTCTATTTCGTTAACATGGTTGTTCCTTTCTAAACGCATTGTTGTCTCTAAGACTTCTTGAAAAATACTAATTGCCTTATATTTATCCAATTCAGTATATATTCTTGCAAGTGAAAGTTTAAAGAATCTATTATCAGGATAATCGCTTAATACATCTTTACATAAATTTATAGCATTATTAAATTCCTTATTATCAATATATATCCAAACTAAACTATATGCCCCCAAAAATCTGCCGTAAGTATCTTTACCAATAGATTTTTCAAGTAATCTTTTACCTAAAGGTCTATCATCCGAAACAAAAGGAAGCCACGTTAAAGACTTAGTTTTCTCACTTTTCCAATAATAATAAGTGCCTAAAGCTATATAAGAATCGTAAAATAAAGAATCTATTTCCAAACATCTTTCATAATAAGTAATAGAAGAAATACCGTTTGTTATTGCGGATAAATAATTTCCGTTCATTCCTTTATAATATGCATCATATCCCTTGGATAGAGCTACAAAATAAGTGTTCCATAAATCTTTTTTATTTTTTTTATATAAACTATCGCTCAATTCTTTGGCATCATCTAATAATTGTTCTATTTTATTGTCATTAAACTTTTCGGCATAGTCAATAGACTTGGCTATTTCCAAAACGGCAAGATATATTTTTCCTAATGGTATTTTAGGATATAACTTATTTAATTCATTAAACTTATACTTTGCTGCTTCATGATTATGATTAAGTAGAAAATCTACTCCGGAACGTATTAAATTATCAACCGATTTATTAGGATAACTGCCTGCAAAAACTAAATTAAATGAAATTACAACGATAACAATACTATATAGTGCCAAACGTCCTATCACCTGCATCTCCTAAACCCGGTAGTATAAAACCATTTTCGTTAAGTTCTCTATCTAATGAAGCTGTAAAAATTTTTACATCGGAATGAGAATTCCGCAAATTTTTTACTCCTTCGGGAGCAGCTATAAGACTGACAAAAAATATATTACATGCTCCCCTTTTTTTAAGCGAATCAATTGCTGCAACCGCACTTCCACCTGTAGCAAGCATTGGATCTAAAACTAATACTTTTGAAGTATCTAAATTTTTTGGAGTCTTATAATAGTAATCAATCGGTAGCAATGTTTTTTCGTCTCTCTGCAAACCTATGTGCCCCACCTTGGCATCTGGTATCATTTCGGTAAATGCGTCAACCATACTTAATCCGCTTCTTAAAACCGGAATTAATATTGTTTGGTATTTTAACCTAAACCCTTTCGTTTTTTCTAAAGGGGTAATTACTTCTCTTTCTTCTAAATCCAAATGTTTACCAACTTCAATTGCCAAAGCAAAAGAAATGCGCTTTAATGCTAATCTAAATTGATATTCTTTTGTCTCCTTATCTCTTAAATATGTAATATCTCTTTTAACTAACGGATTTTCTAATACATAAAACATTTATTTTTCCTTTTTAAATTTTTGTCCCAAAATATTTATTAGGTTACTAAGTGGTGATACCGGTGGTGAATAGTTGAAATACTCGTCTGCTAAATTAATTGCATTAATTTTATTCTTAATATATATGGAAATTATATCTGCATAATTTGAAACTATTTTATCACCCCAAAACTCGCCTCCTAAAATCAAATTAGTTCTTTTATCAATATATATTAAACCATTTACTTCAGTTGATTGTGGCATTACATCCACAAGATTATTAGATGAAGCGGAAATTGTATAAAAATTATAATTATATTCTTCAAGATCCTTTAATGATAAGCCTACAAAGGCAAATACAATTTCCTTAAATTTAAAAGTTATATTTTTTATGATAGGTTTTATATATAAATTATCCCCCGCTGCATTAGCCCCTGCAATATTACCAAATTTTTTGGCGAACGTGGCAATAGGCAAATAAATGGGTTTACCTGTAATAAACTCCGTAAGTTCTATATTATCGCCGGCTGCAAAAATGCTATTATCGCTTGATTTAAGTTTATTATCAATTTTAATTCCACCATATTTTCCTAAAACAATTCCGCTAGTTTCAGCTAAATAATTATTAGGTTTAACACCTGTACTTTGAATAACATAATCTGTTTCATAATACTTACCGGAAATTTTAAAACTTACAATTTTATTTTCTTTAATAATGTATTGAATATTTTCTTGTGATTCAAATATCTCAATACTTCTGTCTTTCAATTTATTGAGTAAAAATGATCTTACTTTTTCACTAAAATTTGAAAATAGCCTATTTTTATCATAAATTGAGACTTTTATTCCAGTTTCCAAAAGAGTATCTGCAACTTCTAAACCCGTAAATCCACCACCAACAATTAAAACTTTTTCCACCTTTTTCTTATTAAAGTATTCAGAAATTTCAATGAAATTTTTAATTGTCTTAAATTTTGAAAAATTTTCAGGTTTTGAAGTTAATTCAGGTAAATCGTTAATAACTGAACCGGTAGTTAAAATTAATTTATCATAACCTAAAAAGTAATTCTCTCCGCTTATTGAATCATAGGATAATAATTGTTTGTTTTTTCTGTCAATTTTTTTTACAATTGTATTAGTTTTTACCATCACATTTTTTTCTTGAAAAAATGTTTCGGGAGTGTAAAAAACTATACTATTAAAGTCTTTAATAGTACCATTAAACAAATAAGGTAATTCACAAGTACCTACAGAAATAAAATTACCGGCTTCAATAAGTGTAATATTAGCATTTGGATTAGTTCTTTTAGCTTTTGCGGCTGCCGAAGGACCGGCTGCACTACCGCCAACTACAATTATATGTTCGGTTTTTGCTATCAATTTCACCAATAATTTACTTTACAAATATAATATTTTATACTAATAATTTCTATAAATTATTTGGCTTTGTAAATAATGACCATTGTTAATTAATTGTTAAGTTTTAATAATAACATAAATTAGGTTGATTTTTACAAAGATTACATTTAATTTTTAATGCTAAATTAAATTAATTAATACGGATATAATATGCTTAAATTCTTTAAACCAAAAGAAGACAAATACTTCGATGATTTTAACGAATTAATTACAAACGTTTATGAGATGGCACAGTTAAATCAAACTTTATTTAAACAATTGCCATACAATTACGAAACTATTCAAAGGATAAAATCATTAGAACATCGTTGCGATGAAGTAGTATCAAGGATAGTAAAAAGATTAAATAAAACTTTTATTACCCCTTTTGATAGAGAAGATATTTTGGCTCTGGCAAAAAAAATTGAAGGAATAAGCGACGCAATTAAATCTTTGGCAATTAGAATTGAAATTTATAATTTCCAAAGCGTAATGGATTCTGCAGATAAAATGGTTGACATGATTGCACTTTCGGTTAAAGAGTTGGCTGCGGCAATTAAAGAACTTAAAAGCGGAAAGAACACGATTAATGAAGTAAAAATAGTTAAAGATATTGAAGCAGAAGCAGATTTGCTTTTCCAACAAACTTTAAAAAAGATTTTTGCAGAAGAAAAAGAAGTTTTAACCTTA
>DAINPX010000182.1:0-6660 GCA_036743235.1 Melioribacteraceae bacterium | reverse complement strand
ATGATAATAAAATAGAAGTTAAATGGGTTATACCTGGCGAGTTTGAACAGGGATTTGAAGACGGTATTCCTCCAACGTGGAAAACTAATCAAACTCAAAACAATCCTTCTGCTTGGATAGTTTCAGGATTCCAACCGCATAGCGGCACAAAATCGATAAAGTTTGACGTTTATTCACCGGGTGTACCTACTACTGATTGGTTAATAACCGAAAAAATACATATTTCATCAGAAAAGCCAAAATTTAAAGTATTTTTAAAAACTGCATTTGCTTTAGGTAATTCTTACAGTAGCTTTATTAAACTATCTACCGTAAGTCAAGATCCGTCAACATTTAATACAACACTTAAGGAACTATCGCCTGTTTATTTAGCAGATTCTAATTTAATTTGGAGACCGTTGGAAATTAACTTATCTAACTATATCAATCAAGATGTTTATTTAGCTTTTGAATGCAAAGCAGAAGATATAATTATTTATTTAGATGATATGCAAATGTTTGGTCAACAGGGATTAACAACAATAGGTCAAAATGTTCTGAAATATAATTTGTACAGAAATAATTCGGATAATAATTTGCAAAACTCCAATAATCTTATTTACAGCGGAAATTTAACAAGTTTTACCGATAACAATATAATTCAATTAACTAATTATTATTATGGTGTTAGTGCAGTTTACAACGATAATTTTGAAACAGAAATAACTGAACCAAGTTTTGGAATTGCGTATTCTCAGCCGGATTCGTTAGTTATTGAAAATGCTTCCGGTATTATTCCTATAATTGACGGACAAATTAAAGAAGATGAATATACCGATGCAATTAAAGTTATTTTAACAAAACGGGGATATTTTGCCGATGCTTATTTAAAGATTGCAAATAACAAATTATTTATTGCAGTTAATGCTTTTAGCGATTCTGTTCTAAATGAGAATGATTATTTTTTATTTGCATTCGATAAAAACAGAAACTTTAAATATGAAGAAGGAACTGAAGGATATTATCGACTAAGAAAATCGGCTGATGGCATCGAAAAAGCATTTTTTCCGTTTACCGTTTTTGGGTTCGATCAAGGAGCATTAAATCCTGATGGATTTGAAGGAATGATAAGCAACAATGAGGGGTACAATCAGTTTGAAATGAGCTTAGATATTACTTCATCTTTAGTAAATATTAATTCATCAAGTTTAATAGGAGCTTATATAGGTTATTATAATGCCGATAACAACTTAGAAAGCGGATGGTTGGAAAGATTATTATCTGCCGAGTATTCTGTAGCCGGCTTTGGTTCTATTACATTTAATTCTATAGTTAAGGTTGAAAACACAAATAACAAAATACCAACATCTTTTGTTCTATATAATAATTACCCAAATCCTTTTAATCCTTCAACAATTATTAAGTTTGCAATACCGTTTGAATCTGAAGTTTCATTAACAATTTATAATACAATAGGTCAAAAAGTTGAAACTATTGTTAATGAAATATTAAACACAGGAAATTATGAATTTAATTTTAATGCTTCCAATTTATCATCAGGCGTTTACTATTACGAATTGAAAGCAAAAAATAAAACTACCGATTTTATAAAAACCAATAAAATGTTGTTAATAAAATAATATTATCGGAATAATAAAAGCCCCTTTTATTTGGGGCTTTTTATTAATTTTGCGAGAATTTCACATTAAACCAAAATTCAAATGGTTTTTGCATTTCTTCGAATTTATCATCTCTAATTCTTCTATTTGTTATTTGCATTCTATTGCCATCACCTCTAAAATCCGGTTCATCATAATCAAAATCAGGTGGATTTTTTTCTCTCTTAAAATCAATTGAATTAGAAACAAAACCTATTTGTAAATCCGTCAATTCTTTAATATCTTTTTCAATATTTAACCCTTGTGTATCTATTGCCAGTTCATATACTAATTTATAGTCTTTATATAACATTTTAAGTTTATAGTTAGTTTTAGAATCAATTAAATATGTATTCAAGGGATATTCGTCTTTATTAACAATCGAAAATTCATTAAATTTATCTAAAACTTTTGCATTTATTTCCTCAAAATTTCTTTCTTTATTAAATAAAATCTCCTCGTTATCAAATTCTCTTTTTGGTTTAATTTCTGTAATATTATCAATAATAGGATATTTAATTCCTATGCTTTCAATTATTTCGTTTTTTAGGTAAACAGTTGCTCCAAAACGTAAAATTTTATTAATTTTTAATTTGTCCGAAATAACAAAACATAAATATATTTTATCTTTTTGTTTTATAAATCCGGCAACTAATCCTTGTTTTTCAATCGGTTTTAATATTCCTTGCCAATCTTCATAGTTTCCGTCAACGTTTATATTAATATTGTTATTTTCGGATAAATAATTTATTCCTGATGAACAAGCAGATATAAAAATAATACAAATTATTAGAACGATTATTCTTTGCATAAAAACCCCATTAATTAAATGCCTTTAAATTATATGAAAACGTTAATAAATAATATTTACTCAGAACATTTGAAGTTGTATCTTCATAGTAAGAGTCACTAATATTTCTCTGTACATTATTATTCTGGTTTAATATATCATATACCATAAATTTTATTTCGGCTGCGTTATTTTTAAGAAATTTCTTTCCAATTCCAATATTCCAAGTACAGTAGTTATTATTATAAGAAGATGACAAACCTTTATAGAATTGGTAATTTATGTCTGTTTCAATATTAAAACCTTCCCAAAATTGCCAAAATACTCTACTTCTTATATTTTCATTAAAATAATGGTTATCGGATTTTGATGATGACGTATATTTAGTATCGGTAAAACTACTATTAGAAGATACAATAAAGTCTAAGTTTTCACTTATATTACTGCTAATAACAAATCCTAATCCATAATTTACAGATTTTGCAAACATTTTTTCATTATTTAGAATACTTGGCGTTTTGGTATATGAAAAAGATAGATTTAGATTAATATTAGATTTTATTAAGTCCCACATATAACCGTAGGCTATAAAAGATCTTAAATTTTCATATCCATTCATGTTTTTAGGAATAGTGAGCTGCACACCTTTATTTAATATGATATTATTAATTATAGTATCTTTAGGAGCTACATAAACATCGTTGCCTACATAATCATTTATCAAACTTCCGTTTAACATTACAAAAAATGATTGCATACATTTTATATCTGCAATAGAATAACGTAAACTTAAATTATGTCTATAATTTTGAATCAAATTCGGATTACCAATGCTTAATTGTAAACTATTACTGTTGTTTAATACATTTTGTAATTGTTCAATTGATGGTTCGGTATTATTTGTTCTATAATTCACGTTTATATTCATATCTTTGGTAAAATTATACCTTAAAGTTATTGAAGGCAAAAATGAATAAAAAGACTTTTCCAAATAATTGTTATATGGAAAGTTTTGATCATTTATTAATTTAGAACTATTATAATTAATGTTTGCAATTATTCTAAAATCGTTTTTTTGATATCTATAACCAATTCCTGCGTTGTTGCTATAATACTCTTTACTATAAACATTTGAAACTAAGCTATCAATTGATAAATATGTTAAATAGATAGGTGAAAATGAATTTGTTATTTGTCTGCTATTAAATAATGCGATATTTGAAGTGTAATTAATTAAAAAACTACTATTTTCACCAAAAGGTTCTGTGTATTGAATACTAAAGTTATAATTATTCCCTTTTTTATCGGGATTGGTAAACTGATTAATCGTATCGTTATAAGTTATGGACGAAGTATAATTAGAAATAGAATATTGTTTTGAATAACCATCGTTTTCATTGTAATAAGAATTAAACCCAACTGAAATTGTACGTCCTTTGGTAATAAAACGATGTCGGAATAAAAATTCCATCCCTATATTTATTGCAGTTAAATCGGAATTGTAAATATTTTTATTAAACGAAGACAATAAAAAATCTTGATACATGTCACCGGTCGATTCGCTTAAACCCGTATTTTTTTGAATAGACAAATTTGGTTTAAATAATATAGAATTTAATGAATCAATGGTCCACTCCATCTTAAGATTAAATCTATGATTTACATTACTACTGCTACTAAGTGTATTTTCTATATAATTTTGATTTAGATCTGCAAATGTGTAAAATCTGTTTAAACCGGATTGAGCATCATTTTTAGTTATATTATAAAAATAACTACTTGAAAGCACAATATTATCACTATATTTATCAGCATAGTTAATTCCGGCAGCGTATGTTTTTGTTGAACCGTTTTTCTGATTTACTAAAAAATCTGTAGGATCGCTACCAACCGAACTTTGTCCACGTCCTTCATCTCCGGAAGGTCTTCCGCCTCCAAACATACCACCTCGTGGTGGTCCACCTCTAAAACCACCCGGTTCACCTCTTCTACCTCCTCTATCATTTGATGCCATAACACCCATTAAATCTTCAGGGCTAAAATTTTGTTCATTCACATTATTACCCTGTCCCAATACCGAAAGCCTCGTATCCCCGGAAAACAGATTAAAATTTCCGTTTATTTTATATTTACTGTCCTCGTTTCCCGCTGCAACAAACTTTCCGAAACTACCTTCTTTAATTCCTATTTTTGTAACAATATTCATGGTTTTTGAGGTATTGCCGTCATCAAAACCGGTAAATTTGCTTTGTTCGCTTAGTTGGTCAAAAACTTGAATTTTTTCAACTATTTCAGAAGGAATATTTCGTAATACAGCCGATGGATCGTCTCCAAAAAAAGTTTTACCGTCAACCAATACTTTTTTAACTTCTTCACCCATAACTTTTACTGTTCCGTCTTGAACTGTTACACCCGGCATTTTTTGAATTAAATTTTCGGTATCGCTATCCTTATTTTTTTTAAATGCATCTGCATTAAATTCTGTTGTATCTGCATTTTGAATTACAGGCAAAACACTGGCAACAACTTCTACATCTTTTGTTTTAACAGCAATCCTGTTAATAAAAATTTTCTGTAAATCTATTGATTTATTCTTAAAAGATATATTTTGTAAGTTTGTTTCATATCCTATATATGATATTTTTAGTTTATAATTACCTTCCTTAATATTGTTAAATATAAAATAGCCCTTATAATCTGATGTAGTTCCGGTTATTGTGGAATCCGGCAAATGAATTAAAATACAATTCGCATCAGTAATAGTTTCCTTGGTCTCTTTATCGTAAATTTGCCCTGTAATAAATCTTGTTTGTTGAGCTATTAATATATTACCAAATATTATAAATAAATACAAATACCATCTTTTCATATTAATCCTTCTTAATTTTTATCATAAATTTGACAATTTTCTCTTCTTTATAGTTTAAATTTATTTTATTTTAACAATATATTTAAATTATTCTCAGGTCCTATTATGAAAAAATTTTTATTATTGTTTTATTTTTTAGCTTTTGTAGTTAGTTATGCTCAAGATTTACCGAACTATTTAACAAATGAAGAAAAAGAATTATTAAAAAGCTATTATCCGCCAAGTTATTCAAAAGGATTTATTACACCACCAATAAAAAGTGTTAGAACCATGGCAGAATGGGAAGAATTGCAAGGAATTTTAATTACTTGGACATCACAAACCTCAATTTTAAGACAAATAGTAGATTACGCTCAAGATGAGGGATTAGTATATATTGTATGTAGTGATTCAAATTCTGTAAAAAATTATCTAACTTCCGGTGGTGTACCACATACTAACTTAAGATTCATAATAGCAAGTTATAATTCTATTTGGTGCAGAGATTATGGACCTTGGACAGTTTATTCGGATAATGTTGATAGCTTATATATTATTGATTGGATATATAACAGACCACGTCCACAGGATGATTTAATTCCCGCAGTTTTTGCAAACAAATATGGTTATCCCCTATATCAAACAACAACAACCCCAAATAATTTTATAAATACGGGGGGTAACTTTATGACTGATGGATTTGGAACCGGTTTTGCTTCGAAGTTAGTTTTAACGGAAAACTCTGGCAAAACCGAAGCCGAAATTAATAACATAATGAATAAGTTTATGGGAATTAATAAATTTATTAAAATGCAGACTTTACCGTATGATGAAATTCATCATATCGATATGCACATGAAATTGCTGGATGAGGAGACTATTTTGGTCGGGCAATATCCACAAGGCATAGCTGACGGTCCTCAGATTGAAGCAAATCTTCAATATATTCTTAATAATTATCAAACTTGTTATGGCAGACCTTACAAAGTAGTAAGGATTCCGATGCCTCCTCAAAACAATTTATACCCAAACAACGGCGGTGATTACAGAACTTATACAAATAGCTTAATTATTAATAAAACTATAATTGTACCAACTTACGAAACTTATTACGATACGACTGCTCTCAGAATTTATAGACAAGCAATGCCCGGCTATAATGTTGTTGGTATAAACTGCAATTCAATTATTCCTTCTTTAGGAGCAATTCATTGTATTACTAAAGAAATTGGAGCTAATAACCCCATTTTAATTTCTCATGCAAAAATTGATGAAAACTACTTAACCAATAACGGATATTTTGTAGGTGCTAAAGTTTTATCTAAAATACCTTTAACTTCGGTAAACTTATATTTTAAAACTAATATAAATTCTGAATATCAATC
>DAINPX010000181.1:0-6703 GCA_036743235.1 Melioribacteraceae bacterium | reverse complement strand
AGAAACAAATCTAACAGGAACAATAAAAATGTTTAAAACTCTATCCGGAGATTCTCTAGCTAAATACTTTGGTATTAATTCGCCAAAAAACAATAATAATAATGTAGAAAATATTAAAATGTAAAAATTATTTAAGTTAAAAACTTTTACCGAAACGACAGAAAAAACAGAAGCAAAAGAGACGTTAACAATATTATTGGCAATAAGTATTGTAGTAAAAAAAATAGAAGGATGCTTTACAAAATAATTAGAAATTTTGGCAGTATTTTTGTTTTTTCGTGCTCTAATTTCAATTTTAATTTTATTTGCAGTTAAATAGGCAATTTCTGAAGATGAAAAAATTGCACTTAAAAGAAGCAGCAGTAAAAGTATCCAATAATCCATAATTAAAAAGTAACTTCCACTTTTATGTTTTTATAGATATTAAAAAATTTTTTGTTTTTGATTTCAAAAATAAATATGGCATTTACCTCTTTGTTTACATTAAACTCTTCCGGTAATTCAGTCTTTTCAATTGTTGAAACAATAATATTTCTACTGTTTTTTTTATTGTATTGTAAATTTTCTTTAACAATTGGTTTAAAACTGTAAATAATTGAACTATCTTGTTTAATAACAACTTTAGTTAATTTTAACTCGTTATTGTTATAATCATCGCTATTTTTAATAATTAAATCGGCAGCTAATCTCAAGTTATTATTACTCAAACTACTCGGCATTTTGTCAAGCCAAATATATATACTTTTTACTTCAATGTTAACTCCATTGGAATTAATATCTTCTGTAAATGTATTTTTTTTACTTGAACTGCAAGCAAAAAATAAGGAGATCAGAATTATAAATAGTTTATTCATCACTTAAAATATATAATTAAAATAATACTACCAATATATAAAAATATATTCAAAATCATTCCAAAATCTTTAAATATTGTATCAATGGGGTTTTCTCCAAACTTTTTAACATGCATTAAATACATATATCGAAATATCCCATAAACAACAAAAATGATTGTAAATATTAAGTTTTCTGTATGAAAATTTTGAATGGTACTTTGTGAAACGGCATATAATGCATAAGAAACGATTAGACCCGTTGCAGAGATAGTAGTTAATTGATCTAAATACGTTATGGTATAATTTTTAAGTACTTTACGTGTTTTTTCAACTTCTAAGTTAAAAGCCAACTCACTTCTTCTTTTAATAAGAGCCAAAAATATTGAAACAAACAGAGTACTTAAAATCAACCAGTTTGATACCGGCACATTTATTACATAAGCACCTGCAAGCACTCTTATAACAAAACCCGAAGCAAGTGAAAGGATATCTAAAATTACAACATTTTTTAATTTTAAAGTATATGCCGTATTTAATATTAGATATGCAATAAATAATAAATTAAATTTATAATTAAAAACAAATAACCCTGGTATTAAAGATGCAAAAAATATTGTTAATAAAGCTATTGCAGAATTAATTTTTACACTTCCGCTTGCAATCGGCCTAAATCTTTTTGTGGGATGTTCTCTATCCTGTTTTACGTCTATAATATCATTAAATATATACACTGTACTACTTACCAAGCAAAACTGCAAGAACGCGAGAAATGCGATTTCAAAAGTAGGAATTTCAAAAAGTTTTTTTGCAAATACTAATGGTACAAATAAGAAAACATTTTTAGACCATTGAGTAACTCGAATTAATTTAATATAATTTTTAATTTTCATAGATGCTTTAACTGGTTCTTCCAAATCTTCTATCAAATTCATTTATTGGAATTTTAATTACAATAGGTCTTCCGTGTGGGCATACATAGGGCATTTGAGTGGCAAATAATTTATCAACAAGTGCACGCATCTCTTGTTCACTTAGCCTATCTCCGGCTTTTATTGCAGCTTTGCACGAAAATGATTTAGCAATATTATCAACAACTTCAAGATTTCCTAATCGTTGATTTTGTCTATATTCTTCGAGTAATTCAGTTAGTATTTGCTTCTCTTCACCCGGTTTAATTTCAAAGGGTACACCAGATATAGTTATAGTATAGTCATTATAAAACTTAATCTCAAAGCCAAGATTAAATAATTGTTCGCGTATTTCAATCACCAATTCATAATCACCTGGGTCAAGTTTCATCGATTGAGGGAACAATAATTGTTGAGACATTTGAAGTTGTTGATTTATCGAATTTAATGCGCTTTCGTAAAGTATTCTTTCGTGTGCAACATGTTGATCAATTATCATCAGACCTGATTTTATTTGCGATAAAATATATTTATTATGTAAAGAAACAATAAATGGTGAGGAGATTTCGGAATGTTCAGGACCAAAATCTATTTGTTGGTGATAATATTCAGTATTCTTCTTTTCTGTAAAAGGCTCACTCACTTCCCCAACTCCAATATTATTTTTTATTTCCGTTTTTAATGTGCCGAATATTTTCTCAATCTCGTCATCGCTAAAAATCCCCTCTTTCTTCTCCTTCACAAACGGTCTGTCTGTATAATCGTTTCGTTCCGTCCTAACAAAATCATTAAACTTAATAGTTTCAGTATCTTTACTTGTATCAATAAATCTCATGCTTGGCACCAAATCGTAACTTCCAATGCTTTTTTTAATAACAGCATGAACAAACAAATAAATATCTTTTTCTTCATCAAACTTAACTTCTAATTTAGATGGGTGAACATTAATATCTACTTTTGAAGGATCTATTTCTAGAAATAAGACGAAAAATGGATAGTCCCCTTTTTCAAGAATATTTTCAAATGCCGTAAAAACTGCATGATTAACAATTTTGCTTACAACAAATCTTTTATTAATAAATAATAATTGTTCACCTTTACTTTTTCGTAAATAAGTAGGCTTTGCAATAAATCCAGATATTGAAAGATAATCCGTTAATTCTTTAACTTCAATAAGAGAATCTAAAATATTATCTCCATATAATGCTTTTAATCGCTCGCTTAATAATTGTTTGGGTAATTGATATATTAATTCATCATCAATAAAAAGCATAAAAGAAATATCGGGATAACTTATGGCAATTTTCTTAAATGTTTCAATAATATGTTTTAATTCGGTAGCGTTACTCTTTAAAAAATTTCTTCGCGCAGGTGTATTAAAAAATAAGTTTTTAACCGCAATAGACGTTCCAACAGGAAATGATCCTTTTTCTAAGGTTATATTATTATTCTCATTGACTTTTATAATAGTACCTAAGTCTTCTTTTGCAGTTCTTGTTTTAATTTCCAATAAGCTTACTGCAGCAATGGAACTTAAAGCTTCTCCTCTAAAACCAAATGTTCTTAAAGCCTCTAAATCTTCATATGTTTTTATTTTACTGGTTGCATGCCTTTGAATGCTAAGTTTAGCATCTTCTTCGGTCATCCCTTCACCATTATCAATTATTTGAATTAAACTTTTTCCTGCATTTTTAATAATAACTTCAATAGAATTTGCTTTAGCATCAACAGAGTTTTCCAACAACTCCTTTAATACTGATTCTGGTCGTTGTACAACTTCACCTGCAGCAATTTTATTTGCTATATAATCTGGTAAAATATTAATTTTCATTTATTTTTTTTCTATAAAATTCTATATTAAATTGGTCTTTTGTTTCAATAAAATTTAATTGCCAATCCTTATCATTTATTGTAGGAAAGCGCGCATCTCCAAAATATTCTTCTTTAATTCGGCTAATAATTAAATTATCAGCTAACTTAATAGTCTGTTCAAAAATTTTACTACCGCCAATAATAAATAGTTTCTTATTATTTAATGATTCCGCAAAATTTAATGCATCTTTTACGTTATTTAAAAAGAAAACATTGGAATAGTTATTTAGTTTTTTATGAGTAATAACTATATTTGGTCTTCCTTCTAAAGGATTAATAAACGATTTAAAAGTATTATATCCCATAACAATTGGAAATCCATAAGTTGTATTTTTAAAGAATAATAAATCCGACTCAATATTCCATGGTAGTTTTCCATTTATCCCTATTACACCATTAAGCGAAACAGCGGCAATTATTATTTTTTCCATAAGATAATATTAATTATTACCAAGGTATATTTACACCAATATTAATTAATTTTGATTCAAATTCCGTTCTTTCAATATTAGATTTTAGTCCGTTTTCGTTATATTCCAGCCATCTTATTTCTGAAGCAATTTTAATTGCTTTTTCTTTATCATTATTAATTAAAGCGGCTATAATATCAAGTTCAAATTTTGAAAAAGTTTTCGAATTTACAACATAATCATTAAAAGCTTCCCAAGCAATTGGCACCCATCGTTTAACTATTTCATTTCCAATAATTGTTGCATATTCTCTAATTTCAAACTGGGCATGTTTATCCATTCGTAACTCTAAAAAATGAAATAAATTATGCAAATCTATCTTCCAATAAGCTTCGGTGTAAGTTGAAAGAGGCAAATCTTTTCTTGCTTGCTCTCTTGCGATACCTAATTCAATTCTATTCTCATAAATTTCACGAGCAAATTTATGAAATTCAGCTTCTTCTTTGCTTAATTTAAGTCCAAAATCTTCAGATAAATAACCTTCGCTACCTTGTTTATTCCATTTAGCCTGCCCTCTCCATAAGTTTGGTTCTGTTGATTGCATGCTATCAATTGCAATAGAATATCGTGTAGAATACTCATTAACACTTGCCATTCTGTGCCTAATCCATTGTCTCCATGTATCCATTGGTACTCGAACATGAAATTTAATTTCGCACATTTCAAAAGGAGTTGTATGTCTATGGCGAAGTAAGTATCGTATTAAATTTTTATCTTCATTTAGTTTTTTTGTTCCTTTTCCATAAGAAACCCTTGCAGCCTGTACAATCGATTCATCATTTCCCATATAGTCAACAACTCTAACAAATCCGTCATTTAATACTTTAAATGGTTTACCTAATATTTCATCTAATTCAGAAGATGTTTTCTTTTCTATATTTTCAAATTTACTTTCCATTACTATCCTTAATAATTTCTGTAGAAATAAGCTCAACTATTTTCTCTAAACCTACTTTTGCTTTATTAATTGATTCTTCTTGAGTCATAAAATAATCTTGAATATTATAAACGAAAATATCATCATCTTTTAAAGTTGATGTTTTTCCTGAAATTACAAATACTTTATTTGCTTTATATTTTTTAGCATAATCAATAATAATTTTTGGTCCCTTTTTTAACAATGTTTGCTCATCAAAACTGCCCTCACCGGTTATTACATAATCTGCTTTAATTTCTTTAATTTTTAATAAATCCATAATAAATTGTTGTGAAGAAATAGTGTTTGCCCCAAAAAAATACTGTAATGCAAACGCTACTCCGCCACCGGAACCATTATAATTTTCAATGTTTTCAACATTTAGAAGGTTTAGAATATTCTTAAAGCCTAATTCAAAAAATTGTAAATGTCGCCTTTTAATACCTTTTTGAAATCCAAAAGAATAATTTGCTCCATCTTTACCAACTAAAGGATTGGATACATCTGTAACAATTTCCATATTATATGTTAAATCAGGTTTTTCATATTCAGTTTTCTGGGCATATAAATATCTATTTGGATAAATTGGTAAATATTCACCGTTTCGTTTTATTTTAAAGTTGAAACATGACATAATTCCTAAACCCAAATCACTTGTTATTGTGCCACCAACACCAATAATTACTTTATCAAATAATTTTCTTCTTTTATTAATTAAATCAAGCTTCTTTAATAATTGTCCGACTGAAGCAGAGTTATAAACATATGGATTTAATCCGTATTTTCCATTACTTAACACTTTGTCCCCTATTAAGTCAGAGACCCCAAAATAAGCGATTCTATTTTCAAAGTTGAAGCCAACAGGTACATGTTTATTACAACCGTTAAAAGTTGTAACATTGTAATTATCTAATTCTAAATTAAAGTAAATTTTACAAACATCTAAAAATCCGTTACCGCCATCGCTAATTGGTCTTTTTAATATTTTGAATTTTTTTTTAAGTTGTGGATTTTTTTTTAAAAGAAACCTTGAAATAAGCTCAGTTACTTCAATACTATCAAAACAGTTCTTAAATGAATTAGGTGCAATTAGAATTGTTTTCATTATTCATTAATTAATTTATTAAATGCAATTATTAATTCTCTTTTTGTTTCAATTAAGTCTTTTGAAATAACTTTTACCTCTCCAATAACTGGCATAAAATTAATATCTCCAATCCATCTTGGTACAATATGGTAATGCAAATGTTGGTCAATTCCAGCGCCTGCGGCTTTACCTAAATTTGCTCCAATGTTATATCCTTGCGGCTTCATTGTCATATCTAATGCTTTTATACATAACTTTGTTAATTTCATAATTTCAAAAGACTCTTCGTCAGTTAAGTTATGAATATTATTAAGATGTCTTTTCGGAATTACCATTAAATGGCCACTATTATAAGGGAATAAATTAAGCATAATAAAACATTTATCACCAATAAAAACGACTTGTGATTCATCTTCTAAATAGTTATCAAAATCGCAATTACAGAAAACACATCCGGCATCTTCTTTCTTATCTTTAAATGATTGAATATATAACGATCTCCACGGAGAGTATAATTTATCCATTTTAATTCCTATCCTATTATTAAGGCAAACCCTCTCGACCCGAAAAAAATAAGCGGGAGAGAGGGATTGCAATTATTTTTAATAGTAAGA
>DAINPX010000180.1:0-6743 GCA_036743235.1 Melioribacteraceae bacterium | reverse complement strand
CGACATTAATAAGGCTTCCGCATTACAATTTACTTGTGGGTGGTTTTTTCCCTGAAAAAAAATTGTTTGCGTGGTTTGAAAGATACATAATAAGTGAAGATATTAGTTTGGAAGATTATACAGATAAAATAATTATTCTTGAGTTGATAGGTAAACAAACCGAATCTTTTTTAAGTTTAATGATAGACGAAAATTTTGATTCATTGACTGATAGCAATGTTATTAAATGCAATGTTGAAGGATTTGATTTTTACTTATTAAAACGGAAAGAGATAAACAATTTTAATAAGTATTGGTTAATTTTTGAAGATTATGCCATAAAAGATGTTTATGATTTTATAATAAATAATAAAAGTTTTTACGATTTGCAATTTGTAGGCGAAACGGCATATAATATTTTTAGAGTTGAAAATGGAATACCTTATGCACCTTATGAAATAATACATCGTGTTAATCCTCACGAAGTAAGGTTATTAAGCGAGGTAGATTTTACAAAAGGATGTTATATTGGTCAAGAAGTTATTGCAAGACTTGATACATATGATAAAGTGCAACGATTTATGTTTGGAATATTATTTGAAAACGGTGAAAGGTTATTATCTAATACCGAAGATGTAGTATTATTTAATGAGTCAAAAAAAGAAGTAGGTTTTGTAACTAGTGTAATTAAATCGGAATTGTATGGTAAATATGCGGGATTAGGTTTTATTAAAAAGGAATTTATGGAACTTGGCAGTGTTTATGATGTTTATATTAATGAGGAGTATATTACTAAAGCTATAATTACGGAGATACCGATTAAGTATGAAAATTTATACAAAAACAGGGGATAAAGGAGAAACGTCCTTATTTGGCGGACAAAGAGTATGGAAAGACGATTTAAGGATTGAATCGTACGGTACGGTTGATGAATTAAATTCGTTAATTGGGCTTACTTTAACCGAAACAGTTTATGAAGAGATTCAGGAAGTATTAAAACGAATTCAGAATAAATTATTTACGGTAGGGGCAGATTTAGCAACACCGGATGATAAAAAAATTAGAATTGATAGAGTAAGTAAAAGTTTTATAGACGAATCTGAAAAAGATATAGATTATTTTAATTCAAAAGTACCGGAATTGCGAGAGTTTATATTACCGGGCGGAACAAAATCAGCTGCTTTACTTCACGTTTGTAGAACTGTTTGCAGAAGAGCTGAAAGAAATGTAATAGCGCTAAATAAATCTGTTGCAATTAACGAGAATATTTTAGTATATTTGAATAGGCTTTCTGATTTATTTTTTGTGCTCGCAAGATTTGATAATTACGTTAATGGAACTCCCGATATAAAGTGGAATAAATAATATGGGGGTGAAATTGGCTTCGACGGGGTTAATAGATCTTTGAAATGCGTACCGTGATCCCGAAGTCACGTTAAAAGTCGGAAAAAAAAGAAAAGACGAATCTAATTTCGCATTAGCAGCCTAATTTAATTTAGGTAGCCGTTTGTAACAACATCGTGTGCCGTGTTTTTGCAAACGTCGTTTAGGCACAATTGTTAAACAGCTTTCTTGGGGTTGTTTGATGAAATAAAACAAGATAGCCCGATCAAACTCTGTCTATCGAGGTTGTGAAGGTGAATAAAAAAAGATAGACTAAGTACGTAGTATTTCAACGGTGTGTAATTTCGGACGCGGGTTCAACTCCCGCCACCTCCACAATGTAATAAAAGTGTTAGTTTATATGAGTAAACACAAATCCAAAAAAAAGAACGATTTTAATTCCATATCTAATTTAAAAAGTATTTTAATTGCCGTAAATCGTTCTATGGAAATTGAGGGGTGCAAACCTTCAAAAAATAGAAAGGTAATTAAACAGGCTAAGGCTTTTGCCTTCGAAAAGTAATGTCTAAATATAATTACCCTGCGGATTACGATATTTATTACCCGGGTTCCTCAATTCCCAAAAATACTAAGAAGATTAAAGATATTTCAGAACTTCAAGTTTTTGATAAAGCTTTATTATTAAAGGCTTATTATAATTTTACCAGAGATTTAAGCAAAAAAACAATATTTGACGAAAAGTATTTTGTTAACTTACATAAACAATCTTTTCAAAAATTGTATTCGTTTGCCGGTAAATATAGAAATCAAGACGTTAGCAAGGGGGATACTATATTTTGCAAAGCAATATTTATTAAAGACCAAATGGGCAATTTATTTGAAAATTTTAGAAAAGAAAAATATCTAAAAAATTACTCCGATTTGCCTAAAGAAGATTTTGCCGATAAAATATCTTTTTATATGGGCGAATTAATTGCAATTCATCCGTTCTATGAATTTAACGGAAGGCTAATACGTTTGTTTTTTGATTTAATTGCATATTACAACGGTTATAATTATATCGATTACATTAAATACAAACACACCGGTGAGTTGAACTCGTTTATTGAAGCAAGTATAAATGTTGTACAAAATAATAATTATGAATTATTAAAAAATATAATTTTTACCGGATTAAAAAGTCGTAATATTTATGAGTTGTAGTTTTTCAAAAACTCTTTTATTCTATTTTCATCCAAATCATTTTGCCAATAACCTTCTTTCTTAAAATAACTGCCAATTATGAATGCATCGCAATACTGTTTATAAGTTTTAATATTGGTTGCAGTTATACCGCTACCGGCAAGTACAGGTAAAGCAACAGAATTTTTAACAGAAATTATTTCCTCCAAATTAGGCTCTTTGCCGGTACTTCCACCTGTTATAATTACCCCGTCACTCATAAAAAATTCTGCAGCTTTTGCTGTTTCTGTAATATCAACGTCTTTTGTAATAGCATGCGAACTATGTTTCTTTTTAATATCGGTAAAAATTTTAATATTTTCGGCATTAATTTGTTTTCGGTAGCGTAATAATTCCCCTGCATCACTATTAAACATCCCTTCGTCTGCAATATGCGAAAACACAAAACCTTCGGCTCTAATAAAATCTGAACCACTGCAATATGCCGATGCAATAGCTTCTTTATTGGCACCTGCTAAAATTTGTATGCCAATAGGTACGTTAAATTTCTGTTTTATTTCATAAAGTATAATACTTAAAATTGAAGTAATTTCCGGACCAACATTTCTATTAAGATAAGGTGTATCATGCATATTTTCAATCATTAATACCGGAATAAAATTATCAATATAAGTTTCGGCTTCCCGTAATGATCGTTTTATTATTTGTTTAACATCCCCATTATATTTGGGGGTACCCGGTAAAGCGTTAACATGAATCATACCTATTATAGGTTTTTCAAATCCAAATAGTGTCATAATCAAAACTCAAATATTATTAATTATATAAATATTTTATTATTTTAATAACAAATATATACATTAAAAGTAATAAATTACTTGTTTTTTTTGCGTTTATTTATGGTTCAATTTTTGATGTATAAATTATAAATAATTTAGCTTAAAAGGAAAAGATGAAAATATTTAGAATTATAGTTATTGTTTTAATGGTAGTATCTTCTGTTGAAGGAA
Organism: Melioribacteraceae bacterium; assembly: GCA_036743235.1. Lineage (GTDB taxonomy): Bacteria > Bacteroidota > Ignavibacteria > Ignavibacteriales > Melioribacteraceae > JAEXOD01. Next base: position 3,228 of record DAINPX010000180.1, on the reverse strand, counting down.
ACGGATTTTTAAAAAGAAACGGCAAGAATATTGTTGATGGCAGCGGTTCACCAATAATGCTAAGAGGAATTGGTTTGGGTGGGTGGCTTGTACCCGAAGGTTATATGATACAAACAACATCTTTTGCAAATGCTGCATGGCAGTTTAAACAAAAAATTAAAGATTTGATTGGTGAAGAGAAGACAAATCAATTTTTTGAATTATATCGTAAAAACTTTGTTACTCGTAAAGATGTTCAGCAACTTAAACAATGGGGATTTAATTCTATAAGATTACCGATGCATTATAATTTAATGACTCCTATTGATCAGCCTTTTACATATACCGAAGAAGGTTTTGCTATTATCGATAGTTTATTAAGTTGGTGTAAAGAAAGTGAGATTTATTTAATATTAGATTTACATGCTGCACCCGGTGGACAGAGTAAAGATAATATTGCCGATTATAATCCTGCTTATCCCTGTTTGTGGGAAGATGAAGTTGCAAAATTACGAACCGTACATCTATGGAAAACGCTTGCTACACGATATGCCAACGAAGAGTGGATTGGTGGATATGATTTAATTAACGAACCCGTTTATGATTTTGGTGCTCAGGGAAACCTACCTTTAAGAGATTTATATATTCAAATAACAAATGCAATTCGATCGGTAGATCAGAATCATTTAATATTTATTGAAGGAAATTGGTATGCAACAAGTTTTGGTGATTTATCACCTGCTTGGGATGATAATATGTCTTATAGTTTTCATAAATATTGGAATAATACAGACTACGGTACAATTGGTTATTTAGTAAATTTAAGAAACGAAACAAATTGCCCTTTGTGGTTAGGTGAATCCGGTGAAAACTCAAATCAATGGTTTACTGATTGTATTAAACTTATGGAAAGTAACAACATTGGTTGGGCATGGTGGACTTTAAAGAAAGTTGAAGGTAATAATAGCTTAATGTATGTAAATAAACCTGCCGAATACGATTATTTACTAAAATATTGGAGCGGAACTGCCACAAAACCCAGTGTGGATTATGCTGTTAATGCCCTAAATAAATTTGCCGAAAGTTTAAAAATTGAAAATTGTAAACTAAATTACGGTGTTGTTGATGCTATGTTTAGACAGACAACAACAACAGATGTAGTTCCGTTTGCAGCAAATTATATTCCAAGTAGAATTTATGCCGTTAATTACGATTATGGTCAAAATAACTATGCATATAAAGATACGGACTTTCAAAATATTAGTAATAATGCAGTTTGGAATAGTGGTTATCAATATCGTAATGATGGAGTTGACATTGAAAAATGCACCGATATTAATACAAACGGATATAACGTGGGATGGATTAATACAGGAGAATTTTTAAATTATACAATTAACGTTACAACAAGTGGAATTTATAAACTAACATTCAGAGTTGCAGGAAACAGTACGGGAGGAAAAATTTTGATGAGGTTAAACGGTCAAAATTTAGGTAATTTAATAGATATACCTTCAACAGGTGGTTGGACAAGCTGGTCTAATGTAGTAGTTAATAATATTCCGCTTAATTATGGCATACAAAATTTTAACCTTATGTTTTTTAACGGCGGCTTTAACTTAAATTATATTGATTTTGAATTAGTTACTGTGGGAGTTGACGACGAAAATATAGGCGAGCTTAAAGACTTTAATTTAAATCAAAATTATCCAAATCCTTTTAATCCGGTTACAACTTTAAGTTTTAATTCTAAAGAAAAAGGAGAAGCGATAATTAAAATTTATAATGTAACAGGCGAATTGGTTAAAACATTAGATTTTGGAAGTATTGAAGCAGGTTATAATGAAAAGATTGTTGATTTAAGTAATTACTCCAGCGGAATTTATTTTTACAACTTAAACATTAATGGGAAAACACAAAATTACACTGCAACAAAAAAAATGTGTTTGACTAAATAGTAAGTTAAAATAATTATTTTAAGATATTACCTTCCTCAAAAAAAGGGGAAGGTTTTTTATTTTATGTATTTATTGTTATAAAACTATAAATGATAGATGAAAATACTACAAGTAAATGCAGCTTAATTTAGCTAAATAAATACCGAACAGAAAAATATCGAGTCTGATTTTTCTATTTAGTTCAAATATATTTAGGTAAATTCAGCAATAAATTGTTACAAGTAGATGTTTTTTGTTAATTGTTGCAGATGTAAATAAAAAAGGGAAGGGGAAATCTAAAATATTAACCAAAAAAATATAAATTTTTAAAGTCCTTTTCCCGCAACCTTAATAATTTCGGTTAAAGTTTCTTTTAATTCTTTAACTTGATTTTCTAAAGTAATTATTTTATACGATTCGCTAATTTTATTGCCTGATAATAACCAATTAATATCACATCCCAAGTCAAGTAACTTACTAAGTATTTTACAACCGGGTTCACGTTTGCCTGTAGTATATTGGTTTAATTGCTGAGGGGAAATATCTAAAGCAGTTGCAAGTTCTTTAAGTGTATTGTAACGTTGTTTTGCAAAAATTTTTATTCGTTCGCCTAAAATTTTCTGAAATTCGGCATCTTCAAAAATATCGGTGTCAATATCCGTTTCTTCCTTAAATAAACGTAATTCAGATTGGTATTCGTCAATTATTTTTAAAATTTTTTCTTTAAGTTGCTCTGTAATTAAATTAGGACTGGAGAGAAGGTGGTTTAAAGAAGTAAGAGAAGTACCTAAAGTATCGGCAATAATTTTAGGATTAATACCGGAAGCTGCAATAATATTTATAAGTTCTAAGTTTTTTCGCATATTAAAAATAAATAAAAAAAAAGCCGTACCATAAAACTGGTACGGCCAAAAAATATAATTAATTACTTAATTAACATCATTTTCTTTGTAACAACGTTTGAACCTGCTTGTAATCTATAAATATAAGTACCGCTTGATAATTTAGAAGCGTCAAACTTAAAGTTATAGCTACCTGCATTTAAGTATTCACCGCTAACTAAAACTGCAACTTCTTGACCTAATACGTCATAAATTCTTAAGTCAACATTTGAAGCTTGTGGTAAACCAAATCTAATGGTAGTAGTTGGGTTAAATGGGTTAGGATAGTTTTGATCAACAAAGAATTGAGAAGGAACAACATTAGTGTTTTCTTCTTCAACGCCTACTACCAAATCTGTCCAATTTAAATCTTTAGCTTTTGTAAATGCATCGCCAACAATAGCTAATAAATCTGAGTAGTTATCGCCAAC
>DAINPX010000179.1:0-6763 GCA_036743235.1 Melioribacteraceae bacterium | reverse complement strand
CCATGCAGTATCAAATTCAAGTTTTTATAACTTAAACATAAGTTATTACTTTAAAGATTATCAACATTATTTATTTGAAAATATTTATACAGGCGATCCTACTCGTCCCACTTTTTATGTTGATAATACAGTTTTACAAACACCACCTTATAGCTATAGTGTAGGTGGAACGGATAACAGCCGTTTTACACGAAATAGCGGTACATATGTTGTAAAATTAGATTGGGTATCACAGCTTACTCAGGAAATTAACTTACAAATGGGTGGTGAATTTAAAAAGCATAGATTCTATTTTGAAAGCATTAACCTTATTGCAATGACCGATGAAAACGGTCAAAAAGTAACACCGTATAATGTAGTTATTCCTAACATTACAACAACGGACTACAATAAATATTTACGCGAACCGATTGAAGCTTCGGCTTATGCACAAGCAAAATTTGAAGCATTTAGTCTTATTTTTAACTTAGGCTTACGTTTTGATATGTTTGACCCGGATGGTGTTGTGTTAAACGATCCGAGCGATCCAAATATCAATAATCCATTAAAACCGGAAAATATTGCAAAAACTATGTCGGAAAGAGAATCTTATTGGTATAAAGATGCTTCTACCAAATATCAGTTAAGTCCTCGTATCGGTTTGGCTTTTCCTATTACCGAAACAGGTGTAATCCATTTTTCATACGGTCACTTTTTCCAATTACCTGCATACGAACTTTTATATACCAATCCCGAATTTGAAATTGGAAACGGTTCGGGCAACCAGGGATTATTTGGAAATGCGGATTTAAAACCGCAAAAAACCGTTAAAGGAGAAATTGGCTTAAAACAACAATTAGGTAACGATATTGCAATTGACGTTACAATGTTTTTTGAAGATTTTAGAAACTTAACCGGTACGCAAACCGCCGAAATATTGGTTTACGGACGTGACCGTAGTTATAGCCAATATGCAAATAGCGATTTCGGATTTTCAAAAGGTATTATTCTTAAATTTTCGCAAAGATTTAGCGATGGTTTATCTGCCAATTTAGATTATACCTATTCAGTAACAAAAGGTAATGCAAGTAACCCAACAGATGCACGTAATGCTTCTTTAGGCGGTGCTTTACCGGAAACCTTTATTGCTCCTTTAGATTGGGACCAGTCGCATACATTAAATATTAGCGTTGCATATACTGTTCCTCGTGATTACGGTTTCTCTCTTATCGGCAACTTATATACGGGACAACCTTATACACCTTCAGTAAACAAAAATACTCGTGTATCTCAAAATGCATTTCCGCGTAACAGCTCAACTAAACCGACTATTTTTAATGTCGATTTAAGAGCATACAAAGATTTCCAAATCGGTGATTTTTATCTTTCGGTATTCTTAAAAGTATTTAACTTATTAGATTTGGATAATGCACGCGGTGTTTACGGCGATACCGGAGATCCGTATTTTACGTTTGGAAAATATGAAGCTCAAAAAATTAAACCGACTTTGTATTATAACTCACTTGATGACTTATATACAAACCCCGGTTACTTTAGCGAGCCGAGAAGAATTGAAGTTGGTGTAACGGTTAATTTTTAATTTTAACAGGTAAAACTTATGAAAAATAAAATTTTTAATATTTTGCTTGCTCTCTTTATTCTTGCCGGTTCTGTTATTATAGAAGCTCAAGGAAAAGGAGACCCAAGACTAAGACGTTTGGGTAAACACACGGGTAACCGTGCGGGTATTACCTTTTATAACGACGGTCAGATTGCAGGGTATAATATTGGTGTAGATATACGCGGCGAGTGGCCATTAGGCAGCGGCGAAAACTACATTGGAGATTGTATTCCTTTAATCGGCGTTGAATTTCAAACAACAACAGGTTTAACATTACAATCGGTTACTATTTCTCGCGGTCCTAGAAAAATGCAGGGCGAAGAAAAAGACCCTAATACCGGCGAATTTAGAGGTTGGAATCCAATCCCCGGTTTTATGGATCCTAACCAAGAATCGGTTGCAATGAGTCATTTACCTCTTTCTTGGCCAAAAAACGGTTGGGAAGATCCGGGCGGATTTCCCGAAGTTAAAAGATATATTGATGCCAAAGGTAATACCGAATGGTGGGGATACTTTGGACGCGGTATTATCAATGCCGATCAAGAAAGCTTTTTTGTTGCCGATGACCAAATGGATAACGAATTTAACTTTGCATTTAAACCAAATTCCAATGACGTTAATAGAAACGGAATGGGTTTACAGTTAAGACAACGTGGTTTCCAGTGGTCAAGCTTTTTGGCAGAAGATGCAGTATTTTGGTTATATGATATTAAAAACGAAGGTACTTATACATATAGAAAAGCAAACTTTGGTACTGTTGTAGGTACTTTGGCAGGTGGTGACGGTGATAGCGGTGACGATTTAGGTTACTTTGATGCCAAAGATTGGATTACTTATAGCTGGGATAGTGACGGTATAGGTAACAGAGGACAAAAAGTAGGTTATGTAGGATATACGTTTTTGGAATCTCCGGGTAATGCTTTTGACGGTATTGATAATGACGGCGATTCTCCAAATGCTTCTCCTCAATTTACCGATACTGATTTTAACGAAATAATTTACAATGCAGGTGATAGAGTAATTTTAATTGACCCTGTAACTTACGAAAGAACATCTTATACTGTAAAACCCGGTACGGATACTGTTTATTCACTTGGCAAAAAATTTGTAATTAACGCAGGTGTTACAAAGTTTCGTGAAGGGCATATCTCTAAAGTTACAAACGGCGTAAGCATTCCGGATGAAAGTGCTTATGACGGATTTGATAACGATTTGGATGGTTTAATTGACGAGAATAAAGCTATACATTTAGATTCAAGAGCAATTAACAATCAACCGGCATTAAAATATATTAGTTATTTAACCGGTTCCGGTATAACTGATTTATTAATAGATGAAAAACGTGATAATAATATAGATGAAGATGGCGATTGGACAGCTACTTACGATGATGTTGGTACAGACGGTTTAGGTCCTAACGATACAGGTTACCCGGGTCCCGACCTTGACGGAACCGAAGGGAACGGAGTACCGGACCAAGGTGAACCGAACTTTGGGCGTACTGACCCTGACGAAAGCGACCAGATTGGTTTAACTGCATTCAACTTTTTTGAAAATAGTGCTTCGCCCGATATGACTAACGACTCGTTGTTGTGGTCAAGAATGACCCCGGGACGTTTTGACGTGATTTCTCCAAGACCTCAAGACGGTGACTTTATTTATGCTTCCGGTTTCTTCCCGTTAGTACCCGAAAAAGTTGAAAGATTTAGCGTAGCATTACTTTTTGGCGAAAATTATGCAGATATTTTTAGTAATAAATCTATAGTTCAACAAATATATAACGCCGGTTATAAATTCCCGCAGCCACCGGTTAAACCGACAGTTACCGCAACACAACAAGACGGTAAAGTTGTTTTATATTGGGATGGAACGGCAACACAAAACAGCCGTGATTTTATTACAAAAACTCAAGATTTTGAAGGTTATAAAATTTATAGAGCAACAGACGCCGGTTTTAGCGATTCAAGAAGCGTAACAAATGCTTTGGGTGTTTTGGCATTTGATAAACCGATTGCACAGTTCGATTTAACAAATAATTATGGCGGGTTCTTCTATCCAAGTCCGGGATTATTGGCACAAGTTGGCGGTACAACTTTTTATTTGGGTGATAATACCGAAGAAAGTGCCGTTGTAAATAAATTTGTAGATTCTACGGTAATAAAAGGACAGACTTATTATTATGCCGTTTGTGCTTACGATAGAGGTGATGAAGGATTGGATATATTCCCTTCGGAAAACAGTAAGTATATTTTCCGTGAAAATACCGGTGAAATTGTTACCGATATTAACACAATAGTAATTACTCCGGGTGCTCGTCCTATTGGATATCAACCGGCAAAAGAAATAGACGTTGTTAAGGCAAGTACTTACAGAGCTACCGGAACGGTTGATTTTGAAATAGTTGACGATTCCGCAATACGTGATGGATTTAAATATCGTGTAGCTTTCCAAGATTCTGCTTTACAAGGATTTACAAAAAGTTATACCTTATACGATTTACAAACTCCCGATACCGTATATATTCCTTCTACAAAAACAACTCATATTGTAAATCCGTTGGATTCGTTACTAATTCCTACCGGAAACGATACTATATATGTAAACGGTTTTAAAGTTGCTTTTGCAGGAACACATTATAAAGCCGAATATCATAAATTATTAGATAAACAAAAACAATTAAACGGAAGCGTTCCTATCCATCATGGATTTAGATTACAGATAGATAACGATCCGACAATTGCCTTAAAAACAGATATTTCGGGATTTTATAATATACCTGATACAAGTAAAGCTTTAATAACTTATACATTCCAAAAATTTATAGCTGCCAATTCGGGGGCAGGAACTGCGTTAAACGGTGTTGATATGCCATATGATTATGAAATTGAATTTTATGATCAGGTTGTAGGAAAGTCGGTTGCAGATACTTTATTCCCGCCGACTCCTTTCAACATCTTTCCGGCAAGAGATATTAACTTTAAGGTTAAAAATTTAACAACTAATCAATATATTGATGCAGTTTACTTTAAAACCGGTACTCTTTCCACTGTTTATAATATTTACTTCAAAGAAAAAATTGAAGGACAGACAAAACGTACATGGCGTGTAAATATTACATACAAAGTGCCAAATAAAGATCTCGAAAAATCGGGTAGTATGAAATTGTTTACTTCAAAACCGTTTAGCAGATATGACGGATTTGAGTTTACGATGAAAAAAGCCGAAATTGATAATGGAGTAGCAGGAAATTCTTTAGATAGAATTAAAGTTGTTCCTAACCCTTATGTAGTAACACACGAAGCAGAAGCCAGATTATTAAGTTCGCAAACAAGCGGACGCGGCGAACGCGAAATTAAATTTACACGTGTGCCTCCGGGTGCCAAGATATCGATATTTACCGTACGCGGTGAATTGATTAGAACATTGTATCACGATGATATTTATAATGGAGACGTATTTTGGAATTTACGTACCGAAGAAAATATTGAAGTAGCATACGGTGTTTATGTTTACGTAGTGGACGTTCCCGGTGTAGGAACAAAGATTGACAAATTTGCCCTAATTAAATAGGTAAGGGGAGAAAAGAATATGAAAAAAATTATTTTAGTATTGTTTATAGCCTTAATTGGTAACATATACGGACAAAGTAAAGTAGGTACTACGGCAGCTCCGTTTTTAAATGTTGCCGTAGGTCCCCGTGCCATAGCTATGGGTGGGGCTTTTGTTGCCACTGCCGATGATATTACATCGCTTTATTGGAACCCTGCCGGTACGGCTAACCTGCAAAATAACTCGGCAATGTTTGCTTACAGTTCTTGGTTTGCAGATATTAATTACAATTGGGCAGGTGCCTCGGTTAATTTAGGCGGAATGGGAACGCTCGGTTTAAGCGTAATGTATTTAGATTACGGTGATATGGAAGTAACTACATTGGCAGAACAAGATGGAACCGGTGAAATGTTTAGTGCCAAAGATATGGCTTTGGGTATATCTTATGCGGCTAAATTAACCGACCAGTTTTCTATTGGCGGTACCGTAAAATATATTAACCAAAAAATATGGAATAGCAGCGCTTCATCAGTCGGTTTTGATGTAGGTGTATTGTTCTTATCCGATATTTACGGTTTACGTATTGGTGCTACCATTACAAACTTTGGACCGGATATGCAAATAGACGGCAAAGATTTGTACGTTCAGCATGATATTGACCCAAATATTTTTGGTAATAACGACCAAATATTGGCTAAATTGCAAACAGACGAATACCAGTTGCCTTTAACATTTCGTGTGGGCTTGGCAATGGATTTGTTTAAAAACGATATTCACAAATTTACCGTTGGTGTAGATGCCTTACACCCAAGCGATAACGACGAATCGATAAACGTTGGTATGGAATACGGTTTATATAACAACATATTTTTACGTGCCGGTTATAAATCGTTATTTTTAGATAATGCCGAAGAAGGATTAACGCTTGGTTTTGGTTTAAGTTACGATATTGCACCTGGTTTAGGTTTGTTTTTAGATTATGCATACCAAGATTTTGGAATATTGGAAAATACACAACATTTTGCAATTGGTCTTAAATTTTAGTATATTTTAAGTTGTTTTATCCCGATTCCGTAAATTATTACGGTATCGGGATTTATATTAAACTTTGTGGTTGTTATGTTGTTTAATATTATAAGTTTTAATTTTTAGTTTGGAGGTTTAAAATGAAAAAAAATCTTCTATTTATTTTAATAATTTTGTTTTTTGGTCCCGACTTATATGCTCAGGATAAATGGGGTCTCAAAGACGAACAGAGAAGTTATATCGGCATTAAAGTAGATGATAATTCTGCGAATTGGTATTCTCTATGGAATTCAGGAACAGGTACTTATCATGGCTCAACCTTGGCTACATTTACGAGTAATACTCAGTCATTATCAATTGTAGGTTGGGATGTGAAAACTTGGAAAAATGATGGAGAGGATGTAACCGGTGCAACACTTTATTATGTTATTTATAAACAGGGGCAACGTCCAACAACTCCAACATTTACGCAAGTGATTGGTGGATGGTTGGTAAATCTGACTGGTAGTGATCAAAAATGGGGTTCAGGTGTAGAACATATTATAAATATATCTAGTCTTGATAATAATTCGACCTATTGTCTAGAAA
>DAINPX010000178.1:0-6769 GCA_036743235.1 Melioribacteraceae bacterium | reverse complement strand
GCCTTGATTATATGTTCTATTGGAATTTTTTTGTATAAAAGTTTCTTTAATAGGTTTTGGTTTTACTTGTGTTACATCAATACTTTTATTTGCTTCTTTATTGTTTACCGAATTAATATTAGGTGTTCCATAATCTACTTCCACCCATCCTAATGGGTAAACATCGCCGTTTTCACATACTGCAATACGTCTTGTTTTTGGAAAGATATCAACCCTGTCTTTTCCTAACGGATATATTCTTCGTATTGTATTTATTACACTACTTCTATCGGTTGCAAGGGTAATATTTCCCGTCATAAACTTCCAACCGCTTCCTGCACTCATTCTAAAAATTATTTTAGTTTTGTTGTTTTTTAATTTATTTAATAAATCATTGTAAAATTTAATAATTTTATCTTTATATTCAGGATGAGGATGGTTATTAAAAAATTCAATTTCGGAAGCAATTGTTTTTTTTGCATAGCTGTTAACAATTTCAATAAAATTTTGTTCATTAAATAACGCTGCATTAAAACGTAACGTGTTTTGCATCTTGCCTGCCTTAAATAACATCTTATCAAGTTTATACAACTTATCAATAACTATTTCGCTTCCGGGTTTAACAGCTTGTGCATAAGAAATTTTTGTTTCTTTTTCTTTTAATGTTTTATCGAATTGCAAAGATAATATTAAGTTTTGAATAATTCCTATATCACTATCTTGCAATTCAAAGTCCTTAAACTGCAAAGTTCTAAATAAATCAAAGTTCGATGCTTCACGAGGATTTCGTGTGGTTCGCGAAAAAACGCGCATTAGTTTTGAAGCCGCTCTAGTTTTATTTGGTTTTTTACCGGGTTCAAGTTTTATTTGATTTATTAAATCGTCTGCAGTATTATTTTGAAGCTCTTTTTCAAAATAAATTGATTTTATTGCCCCTTTTATACTACTACCGGGAATGTAGTATTTACCGTTTCCATCTCGGTTAAATTCTTTTAATGTAGGCTTCATCTCTCCAAAAAAACTTCTGTTCATATGAACAAAATTATTTGGATCAAGCTTCAATAATTTTGTAACCAGATCAAAAAAGTTTGTTGATAAACATTTGTTAAAATAATCTTCAATTAAACCGGATTCGTTTTTTTCAACCAACGCATTAAACAGCTTTTCTTGGTCTATAAAAAACAGACTATTATCTTTAAAATCGTAGTCAATCCCTTTTTGTAATTCTTGACCGCTACCTACATGAACCGGGGATAAAAATTTAAGCACCATCGTTTACCTCATCTAAAACTATAGGAAAACCAAAAAACAAGCCGTTACGCCAAATATTAACATCCTTAAACTCTTTTAGTTCTTTATCGGAAATATCAGCAAAATTACCCAGAAGTTGATTTTTTGAATTAAAAACCGACCCTTCGGTAAACATTTTAATATTGTTTTTGTATTTGGCATTATATCCGGGCAATGTTACCCAACCGCCACGCGTAATAATTTCGTAATACGACTTATCAAAATTTATTTCACTAAGTTCGTTTTTTGCAGGCAAAAAGAGTGATAACAAAACATAAGCATTGGAATTATCTACTTTAGGGATTTCAAAATTTAAACAAACATAATTAAATAATCCCTTACCTAAAGTTCTATCTGCTCCTATTCCTTCATCTCCCAACAAACTTAAAACGGCTTCAAATTTTTCTTTTATTTCTTCGCTTTCAAATTCAGCCAAAAAGAATAATCCGCTTTCTATATTGTTCAAAGTGTCATTATTAAATACTATCTCCGTTGATTCAAAAACATTTTGGCTTGAGTCAGAAAACCTTTCTAAGGTATTATGAGAGGCTGTAAATTTTTTAAAGATAGATAAGTTTTCGGCATTTTTTACGTCTTTACACGCAAACATTTTTTGTATTATACCAACTTCGGATAAACTGATTTTTTTACCGTTAATTACATCCTTTAATAGCTCATACTCTAAATATGTAACTTTTTTGGATTTTTTCCTTTCGTTACTATTTAGTATATCACTTTCTTGCAATTTAACGTTAAAGGGTTTTGGGAAAAACAACATATTATTGTAATACGGAAATGCCGAACTTAGTTTAAATTTGTTTATTAACAAATTATTTCCAAACACTTCTTCTTCGTTAAACAACCAACCCCATAACGAGTGAATTGCTCCATATAAAGTATCGGAATGAATAATATACTCGGTTTCACCCAAGTAACTTAATTCAGACGTAACTTTTAATGGCGTTGAAAATTTTAGTTTATATAAATTCATATCCACCCCTAATTTTGGGCTTTATAATCTTGCCAACCATTAAGTGCTTTGTAATCTTTATCGCTTTTTTGTTTAATACTTGCTGATAATTCCATTTTAACTTTTCCGCTTCCGCGTGTACCGGAACCTCCCAAATAATCATCATTTAATAACGCTATTCCTTGTTTTATTAAGTTAATATATTCGGCTTCCTTATCTCCTTCAAAAATATTAAGTATTAATTCAAACTTAAATTTTGCACCTTTCGGCACTCTTTCCAAAGGTCTAGGATTTGCTGCGGCAGTAACGCGGTCAACAACTATTTCGGTTTTTATTTCGGTATATGGTGCATCGGTAAACGGACTTTGAAACAAAGCCTTTTCGCTTTCATTTGTTAAAAAAGCGTCTCTAACTATTAATCTAGAAGACGGCTTTTTGTTTTTTTCACTAACTTCTGCAGGTAATCCAAACACTTTTGTAATATTCACTTCAGGATCAATACATACTCCGTCCTTGGTAAATTTATTCTGGTCATCAACTATACCATAATTTTTTTCCAATAAACTGCGCATCTTTCCTTTTAGTGAACTTCCGGGAATATAAGGCTGATTTGATAAAGGATCTCTTATTATTGGGTTATCTACACCACCAATTTCCAAACCTTGTGCACTTCCGCCAATATGTAACCCGGTTAATGCTTCAATTGTACCTTCCAATTTAATTTTTTTAACTAATTTCAATTTCATTTTTACGTCTTCCATTTTATATTCTCCTTTGTTTATTCTCCGCCATGGGCTTTATGATATGCTAAAATAGATTCCAACACATTTACAAAATTTTCAAAATAAGCCTTTTTTGTTTCGGTATTATTTCCCGTTATTACAGCATTTAGTCCTGAGGTTAAAACTGCTTTTAGATCGTTGGCAATGGTTACTTTCGATTTTTTAGCAACATAAGCAAGTTTGGGTATTAACAATAAAATTGATTTTTCGTCAAATTTATTTTGTATTTTCCCTTCATTGGTTAAAAAATCGTTAGCCGTAAGTTGAATTCTCTTGACCTCCCCAAAAACATTTCTTATTTGGTTAGTCTTTAATCCGCATCTTACTAAATCCATAGCAAAACCTTCTGACCATAAAATTAGTTCGGGATCAATTCCTTTGGTTACCCAACTTTTAATTTTTGATGAACCGTCAATATTGTTATAAGTGACAGGCATAATTATTTCTCCTTCTTTTTATTAATTCGTTTTTCAAATTCAGCCCAACGGATTGCAACATCCATATAATCTATAAAATTGCGTTCTGCTGTTTCATGACTACGCATTATATAAGAAACCAATTTATCAATTTTCTTATTTAATTCCGGTTGTTTTGTATCCTTTTTTAATCTTGCAAATTTGTAAGCAGCGCGCCATCTCCACTTACTATAAGAGACAAATTCTTTAAATTTTTCCATCTCAATTTCGCCACATTTTAGGCGTTTTTCATAAACTTTATAGTTTGTTTCGTATTCCAAATAAATATTTGCCAATTTATTAATTATACCGCTATTTTTGGTCTCTTTAATTATTTCGGTTATTGTATCTTTTACATTCATTACCCTTTTAAAATCGCTTGTAGTCTCATTAAAATCTCTAAAACGTAAAGGTTTGGATATAAAATAAATTGCATCTTTTTCTGTTTTATCTTGCCTTTTATCAATCGAAAGTTTTTCATCTTGCATAAGAACAAAATTTTTGGCAATTGATTCGTAATCCCCTGCATTTTGTGCTGCCTTATAAATTGGGTAGGTTGGGTTATTCATGGCTATGCCCCCACTAATGGTCATTTTTGGATTTTTACAAGCAAATTCTCTAAAATCCGAATATATCTCTTTAGCCAATTCGGGAATTACCAGCCAATCACCTACAATAAATAAATCATCGCCGCCGGCATAAACAATATAAGCTTTTTCTTTATATTTATCTTTTTGCAAAATAACATTAATATACCCGGTAAAAAACCAATCTAACATAAAACTTAAGTTGGCAATACGCGAAATTGAAGCCGGACGTTTATCCGGTATGCCGTTTAATTTGTCATACATCCAAAAACCTTTGATAAAACTTTCGCCTAAGTTATCAACATCCATACGTAAAACAGATATCTTATTAAATGGTTTTTCTTCGCTTTCTACTTTACCTGCAATTTCTTCCAATGTTTTAATATAACCTTTACTATCTTTCGGTGCAGTATTACCACCATACAACTTTATACCGTATGTTGCCTTATATCTGTAAATATCGGCTGCATTATTTAAGCTTGTATCGTTCAGTTTTTCTACTCTGCATGTAGTACCTGATTTACTAATAAGATCTAAAACTTTTTGATTAAAAATCTCGTCTTCAAACAAATATTTAATAGTAAAACCGGAATTAGTGTTATCTCCAAAATTAAACAAATATTCGTTTGTGTTACTAATGTGCAAACTTGGATTATTAACAACCGAAATCATGTATTTACAGCTAATTATATCTTTTCCCAGTCTAATATAATCTAAATAATTATTTGGTATTAAAGTATCTTCGCTTTCTTTATCGCCCTTGTTAAATGCTGCTTTTAGTAATTCTTTTTCAATTTCAATTAAATTACGGCTTTTTAAATCACTTATTTTTGTAAACTTCGGTTTTTCGGGTTCAAAAAAATCTGGTGATTTTACAAACGATTTAAATTTGTTTTTCTTTTTCCTCTCAACATCGTTATTTACAAGTCGCCATTTATCTGCAATTTTTTGCTCTAAAAAGTCGTTGTTGTTAAGCTTTACATAACCCAAAGTTAAATATAAATCACCGTCAAATTTTTCAAGAATAAATTTATTAACATTTTTTTCAATTGTTTCAAGTTTATCTAATGCGGTAATTGGTAAAAGAGCATAAAAACCGCCGCCGCTTCCATAAATTATATTGCAGTCCGGTAAATTTAATATATGTAAAAGATATGAAGAAACCGCATCAATTAACAATTGCAAATAAAACGATTTCCCCTTTAACGCTTTGCTTGCCGCTTTCGTAGTAATTTTATAGATAAACGACTGGATTCCGGAAATGTCTCCGTTTAATAAAATATAATTTTCACGGTCTCTATTAAAAGCGTTTTCCGGGTTTTCGTTATAAACATCCATTAAACAAGCACTAATTGCTGCAGTAGTTCGTAAATGATCGTATAACGAAATATCCGGTCTATCGTTAGTTGAAGAAGGGATACACCAAGTATATTTTTTTAGTAATACCAACAATTGATTTATATATTGTTTCGGTTCGTTTACTAACGGTTTTAACAACTTAAAATCGGCTTCAAATTGCTTCCATAAATTATTATAAGCATCCGATTCGTCTTTAATAGTACCGCTTACATCAACAGGAAAAACCGCTTTGCTTAACGATAAAGGAGTGAAGTTATATCGTTTGTATTTTTTCGCTTTTTCGCTATCATAATCTTGATTGATAAACGGATAATCGTTATGTAGAAATTCGAACACGGGGATTAATTTAACTTTCTTAAAACTATATTTTCCCAATTCTTCCTCTTGTTTCCAATCCGAAGAATTATTTCTATCCATTCCTGACGAACACCAATCTGAAGTTTGTATTAATTTTTGCAACTTAGAACTTGGGTTATGATGATATGATGCAAGATTATAAACATTATCTTGCTCCAAATTTGTAAAACTTGGCAAATAGTCCTTAAACTTTTCAAAAAATTCGGCTGTCCACAATGAATGTTTGTGAGTATAACCGTGTTCACCTGATTTACATATGTTGGTAATGTTTTTTTTAGTACTTTCGGAAATGACTTGCGATTTGTTGTAGTTTAATTCGTTATCTGCCCTTTGCCAAAATTTACCGATATCGTGTAACAATGCACCTAATATTACGGCATACCTTGTGTTTTCAATCATTTTTTACTCCTCAATTATAAACCTTTTTAATACTTATTTAAAAGTAAATAAATTATTACCTAACTAATATTGTTATATTAATTCTAAATATTCCTTTGGCCATTGGGAATTAATACCCGCCTTCCCTTATAGCCTTCTTATCCTAACTTTTCCTTTTTTCAAACAGCTAAATTTGTTTATTTTCAATTTAGTAATTTTATTTTAGTAATGCAAGTATTTTTTAATTGATCTTTCATTAAAATAAGAGTAAATATTAAATTGGATTTTCAGTCTATTTATTTAGATTTTTTTATAATAATAATATATATATTTTATTATTTAAATTGTAAATAGAACTCAAGTTAAACTTCTTTACAAGCGCATAATAAAATAAGTTTTACTTATCTGTAAAATCTTTTAAAAACAAAATATGCAATAACTTTGTTACCACAACACAAAATCCGATAGCCAATATATTTACCATTTTGCACCCCTAAAATGTTTTTTCTTAAATAAAACCGGAACAGAAAAAAACTTCCGTATCTTATTAGAGTTTAAAAAATAACAATTTTCCAAATACAAATCAATTATTTTTAAGGGTTTTACTTTATT
>DAINPX010000177.1:0-6832 GCA_036743235.1 Melioribacteraceae bacterium | reverse complement strand
AATATTAATTGTATTGTCTTCGCTTTTACCGTCAACAACAATTATTTCGTAAAAATTTTGATTTATTGATTGATTTGATAATGACAACAAACAATTTTTTATATATTTTTCTTCATTTCTGCAAGGAATAATTACACTAATTAACAAAATTTAATACCCTATTAATAAAAATATCCAAAATAAAACAAACTTAAATATATTTATAATTAAACATAATTCCAACATTTTTATTTCTTACAAAAATTAGATTTTATATTTTCATAAATTTTAATAAATTTGTATTCTATTAAATTATAAATTAAGTTTCCTATGAAAAGACGTGTTTTAGATATTATAAGATGTCCTATTTATTCCGGTAAATTGGATCTATTGGTTTTTGAATCAAAAAAAATTGAGCTTTCTTCCGAGTATATTAAAAGGATTGAAGATATTGGCTTAAACAAAAATGAATTTGACGAAGAGATATTGGCGGGTGCATTAATTAACAAAGAAAAGATGATTTATTATCCCATAATTAACGGTGTTCCCAGAATGCTAACGTATAACTGTGGTATTTTTAATCAATTTACTGCAAAATATAAAAAGCAAATTGCCGAAAAATTAAGCAACTATTCGTTACCAAATAATACTCCCCCGGTTGGCGAAGAGACCGTTATACGAAGTTTTTCTAATGAATGGGTAAATTACGATTGGAATGAAGAAACATATTGGAAAACAGATAGCAAATTAATGTACAAATCTTTTCGTATTATGTTGGATTTAGACAATAAACCCGTTTTAAATAAAACTGTTTTGGAAGTAGGAATAGGAATTGGAGGTATTGCCAATTATATGGCTGAACAAGAAGGATGTGAATTGTTTGGTATTGATTTGGGTTATGCTGTTGATGCTGCTTATAAAAACTTTAACAATAATCCCTTTTTCCATATCATTCAAGCTTCTGCTTTTAATATGCCTTTTGAAAATAGTTCTTTTGATTATATTTACAGTCAAGGCGTATTACATCATTCAAGCGATCCTAAAATTTGTTTTAATAATGTTGCCAAACTTTGCAAAACCAACGGTTTCTTTTATGTGTGGTTATACAGTACGGTTAGTGAAAACAGAAACTTATTTAGAAAATTTCTTATGTTGGCTGAAAAAACTTTTAGACCATTGGTTTGGCGTTTACCAAGTTTTTTACAATCCATAATATTATTCCCTGTAGCAATATTATACATAATTCATCAAAACTTTCTTCAAAACCCAAAAGATAACAGATTAATTAAATATACTTACAGAGAAGCGTTGCACGCTGCACGAGATAGATTTACACCTCGTTATGCTTTTAGATATTCTGAAGAAGAGATTGTTAATTGGTATAAAGAAGCCGGATTTATTAATCTTTTGCCTTCAAGTAAAAGAAAATATCCTGATTTTCTTATCCCCGATTTTTATATAGCAACTGTAGTTATAGGTCAAAAATCTTAGTTTAATGAAGATATTACTTATTTCTCAACCACATTCGCCCCATACTTTAAAAATTTCTAATTCATTAGTAGCAATGGGGCATAAAGTAGTTGTATGCGGAATTGGCAATAACTCCTTAAATAATTATTATCATCAAGACATAATAGTTTATAACCTAAATATACACAAAAATGTAATTGCTCAAAAAGACGGAAGCATATCTAAAATCAGTTACTTTTTAATACTACCAAAGCTATTTAAAATTATCAAAACTTTTAAACCCGATATCGTTAATTCTCATTATGCATCCAGTAACGGATTATTTGGTTATTTATTAGGTTGTAATAATCATATTGTATCAGTTTGGGGTGGAGACATTTATGATTTTCCAAACCATAATTTTCTTAATAAATTTATCATTAAATCTGTCCTAAAATCTGCAAGAATAGTTTTTTCTACAAGCAATATAATGGCTATTGAAACAGCAAAATATACCAATAAACAAATTGTTACTATCCCTTTTGGAGTTGATACTGAAAAATTTAAACCAAATAGGGATAAAAAAGACAACTTTGTTACAATAGGTATAATAAAATGGTTGGAAAAATATTATGGAATTGAATATTTACTTGAAGCGACCAAAATACTTGTTGATAGAAAATTATCGGTTAACTTTAGAGTTATGATAATAGGAAAAGGTTCGTTAGAATATCAATTAAAACAAAAATCCAAAGAATTGGGCATTGAGAAATATGTTGAATTTACAGGATATGTTTCTTTTAATATTATTGAACAATACCACAATAAACTTGATATTGCATGTTATCCGTCTATTGAAGAAAGTTTCGGGGTTTCTGTGTTAGAATCATCTGCTTGCGAGCTACCTGTTGTAGCTACAAATATCGGAGGTATTCCGGAACTTATAAATGATGGGGTAACCGGATACCTGGTTGAGCAAAAAGATAGTATAGGGTTGGCAGACAAATTGGAAGAACTGATTACCAATAAAGATTTAAGAGAAAAAATGGGAAAAGAAGGAAGAGGATTTGTAATTAAAAATTACTCATGGCAAAGCTGTATTAATAAGATGATACTTTATTATAATCTGGTCATCAATCAAAATTTATAGTATTCTTTGTTTCTGAATAAAGATACATTAATACAATAAATAGTATCCAAAACGGTAAATCAATTGACATAAATCCGTAACTTAATATACCTCCCCACTCAAATAATCCTCTTATAAAATATGCAATTCCAATAGCAGTTATCGATAATGAAAGCAAATATTTATAATTATCTTTTAAATTTTTATAAAACTTTATAGATTTAAACCCTAAAGTTAAAAACACACCGGGTAAAAAAAACGAAAATAATAAACCCAAGATTCCTAAGTCGGCAAAATAAAAAAGATAAAAATTATGGGGATGCCCAAAATCTCTATGTTTGGAATAATAATCCCAAAATAATTGTTCCGGTGAACCCATTTGAAACGGGAAATAATCAAACATATAATATTGTGAAGCAGCCGGACCCGCTCCTGTTAACCAAATATGAGGTATTGCTTTTAATACAGATGCATAAATAATATCCCTACCGGCAGAAATTTGTTCAATTCTTAAGTATAAAATGATAAATTCGTTAATTGGAGGTAAAAAACTGATCAGTATAATAATTATAGCAGATATACCGATATATTTAATAATTTTTTTATTTAAATAATAGGCTAAAAAAAGAATTCCTACGATAGATACCATTAAAGAAGAGCGAGAATTGGTTATTATTAACCCTAAAAAGAAGAAGAAAATGATTAGTTTTAATAAAATTTTATATTTTTTTTGATTATCGTAGTATAAAAGCGCAAATGAAATTAGTATTATATTAGTAAAAAAAAGACTAATTGTGTTTTTATGTACATAAAACTCACTTAGTTTTACTAAATATTCGCTATTAACTAATAAAAGACTAAAATCGGTAAATAAAAATTGATAAGTTAATAATACACTAAAAAATCCGCTTACTACATAAAAAGCAATTATAATATGATTAATATTTTTATAATAATTAAATATTGCATAAAATAAATAAATAAACGTGAAGAATTGAATACTTCTTATTGCTTGTTCAATTCCGAGTGCTTTATACTTTGAAAATATTATTGAAAAAAACATTATAGCAAAGTATGAACATACTAATGCAATAATATAATTAGGAATTTTTATATATTTTTTTGTATCCAGTCCATAATTTTTAAGAAAAAGATAAGCTAACAGCAATAAATTTGTAATTTGAATAACTAAGCGTAGTGAAGTATTTTCAGACGAAGCAAAAAGCAAAAACGTTACTATTATATAACCAAGAAAGTACTCTTCGCCGTAAACAAAAGCAAATATAGATAATAGAACCAAAATTATATATGCAGGTATTAAATTAGTTGCAATTAAACCCATAGCAATAGGAATAAAATATAAGTTGTTCCAATACTTTGATAAATATTTTAGACTATTCATTTTTGTTAAGCCAAGCAATAAATGATAAAAGTTTTAAATAAACTGCATCAAAAGATAGATTAGTTATACAAATAAATTTATTACATCCAATCTGCCCTCCATATTTTTTACACATTTTTTCATCACTTTTAGGCGAACATATTTCAATGTTATTAATAAATTGATGATTTTGCCCTATTGGTTGATGAAAATCAGGATTTGTTGGACCATATATAGTAAATGTGGATAATCCCAAATAAGAAGCTATATGCATAGGTCCGCTATCATTCCCTATATATAAAGTAAACCTGCTTAATTTGTTTATTAAATCTTCTAAACTATCTGATAATAAATATTTAATTTTTTGTTTATTTAATTTTTCAATATCCAAATCATTTGTACTATATTTATCTAATATAAAATTCACTTCATAGTTTATTGATAATTTATTGTATAAATTAATAAAATTGTCAAAATCCCATTCTTTGGCTTTCCACCCTGCATAGGGATTAATTACTATTTTAATATTTTGGGGTTTAATTTGTAGTTTGTTATAATAGAAATTTATATCTGCATTTTTATCTTTTAATTTAATTACATCAAAATACATTTTATAAAGCGGAGCTTGTTCTTTTTTAAATAAATATTTATGATAGGCTTTATAAAAATATTCATCCGTAAATCCGTATTTAAATTTGCTTTTAATAATACTTAAAACCGCAACCGATGTAATAGAACCGGTTAAGTCATAAACAAGTTTATAACTATTATTTTTCACTTCAAATAAATCTGCTTTCCTTACAAATCTATTAAATAATAAGTTTTTATTTTTTACGGTAATTAATTTAATTCCTTTATTAATAAAAATTTGATACAAAATTTTATTATTTTCAAAACAATAAACAATTAAATTTTCTTTATGTGTTTCGTATAAATACTTAATAGAAGGAATTGTAAATACAGTATCACCTATTTTGTGTAACGAAATAACCAGAATATTATTGGTTTCATTTTTAATAAGTAAACTACTAAAATATTTAAATATACTTAAAATTAGTTTAATACAAAACTTAACAATAAATTTTAGTATTTTGTTATTCGCCAAAAATTCGGTAATTATCATATTAAATCATTTTTCTTATAAATTTTATAAAATAATATCTAACTTCTTTATCAAATATTACTAAAACAATTAAATAAATTGAAGAAAAAATAATTGATGAAGTAATATGATAGAAAAAGCTTTTACCGGGAAAGATAATTCCACTTAAATGTAAACTGATTAAAATACTAAAACACCCTAGTATAAAATATTTACAAATATAATTAACTACCTGCATCCAATTAGGTAATTTCAATTTTTTAATTATTAATAAATAACCTATAGAAAATATTGCAATATATGAAGCCGAAGTTGAAGCTGAAAGCGTATTAACTCCGTAATAATCAATTGCCAAATAACTGATAATTATTTTAATGATAGAGGCTATTGTAGTAATAATTAATAAAGATTTTACCATTTTATAGCTATACATCAATTTATTTATAATAGAAAATCCCATAATAAATGGAAAACCTATAGCATAATATTTTAATATTTCACCTGTAAGAATGGTATTTGAATAGCTGAAATTTCCCCTTTCAAATAAAATTTTTATTAAAACAACTCCATGAAAAAAGAATAAGAATGCAATTAATATAGTTGACATAAAAACAAATTTTAAATTTTTAAATAGATAGTATTCATTTTCTTTTAATAAATTATTACCTATATTAAAGGAAAATTTTGAAAACATTACTGTTAAAACCGAATAAGCAAAAATATTAAGCGGAAGAGTAACAACATTAAAGGCATAATTTAATGCCGATACCGAACCGGATGATAATTTTTGGTAAAATAATCTATCTATAAATGAATTGGATAAAGAAATTATTTCTATTAATAATGTAATAAAAATAATAGCACTTATATAGCTCGATTTTTCTTTAAACATTCTAAGTAAAAAATTATCAAATATAATATCTTTTTTTATTGGATAAAACAATAAAATAAACTGAATAAAAGTAGCAAATAATGTTGCATACGCAATAACAATTATACCAAATTTATTGCTAAATAAAGTTACTGCAAATACAATTATTAAATTTAAGATAATTTGTGATATAACAACCCTAACAAATTTAAATTCTGCTTGATAGTAAGCTGCAAAAATTGAGAATATAGCATTTATGGGAACAATAAAAACATAAACAGTATATATGTTTTTGGCTAGTACTATTTTATTAAAATCATTTATATTAATAAATAAACCAAGAATAGGTTCTTTAAATAACAACAGAAAAAATAAGATTAGTAAACTACTACTAAAAAAAATAAATAATGAAAAGCTTAAAAATTCCCTTCCATCATTTTTATTAGAGTTTGCTACAATAATTCTATTGTAAAGAGGTATAAAATAATTTTGTGATAGGTAATAAATAGTTGAATTTAATATAGTTAATAATGTTGTGGCAACTAAAAAAATATCATATTCTACATTAAGACCATAATAATAAGCCAAAACCATTTCTCTTAAAAACCCAATTCCTTTGGCAAAAACATTTAATAAAGTTAAGAAAACTGAAATTTTTAATATATTTATAATTTGTTTAGACATCAGAATAATTTTTTATTTAATTTTCAAATTTAACAAATTTAATTCTAATTATATTATCTTCTTTTTATTTAATAGATTTTCTATTGCTTTGTTTAAAACAACTACTACATCTTTCATTTTTATTAATTTTAAATAAACCTTGAAATTATGAAAATTTTTTATTAAATTTGTAATCTTAATTCTTGCACCCGTAGCTTAATTGGATAGAGCATCTGACTACGGATCAGAAGGTTCGGG
>DAINPX010000176.1:0-6841 GCA_036743235.1 Melioribacteraceae bacterium | reverse complement strand
ACTTACCGAAAGCTGAGATATTAAAATTACATATTAATAACAATATAATATATGCACTTAATGGTGATAATTTATATAGAAGTACTAACTTTGGTAGTAATTGGGCTGCTTGTGATAATGGTTTAAACTCTTCTTATTTAACATGTATAAATTCAAAAGATAGTTTATTTGTGCTTGGTAGTGATAATGGCGTTTTTATATCTAAAGATTACGGTTTAACATGGAAACTTTCTAATACAGGGTTATATAATAACGGCGTTTACGAAAATATAAATGATATAGAATTTGATGGAAATAATATACTAATTTCATCTAATTTTGTTTATAAATCTACTAATAACGGCACTAATTGGATAAGGATATCCAGCGAGTATGCCCAATGGACTAATCACGATTTATTAGTTTATAATAATGAAATTTATTCCAACCAAGGTGTCTTTCATGGTATAATTAAATATACAGGAGATCCCGAAAATTGGCAAAAAATTTCTTATTTACCGGTTACCAATTTTTATTCTCACGGTTCTAAGATCTATTTAGGAACCAGGCATGCGGGAGTAATGTGCACCGAAGATGTTTTTTCAAGTTTTTCAGGTGTTTCCAACGGTAATTTACTAATGATGGATATTACTTTCTTAACAAAAGTTGATGAGTACGTTTTTGCCGGAAACACAACCGGAAAAGTATTTAGATCGGCTAATGAAGGGGAAAGCTGGGTTATGCAATATTTAAACGGTGTAATTAAGGGGGTAACAAAAGCCGGAGACAAGCTTATTGCAATTGCAGAAAACGGAAATGTATTTTCTTCTTCTAATTTGGGAGAAATTTGGGAACAAATAACAACAAATATTGCAGTTGTTAATCCTGTTGCTATTGCATCCATAGGACAAGATGTATTTATTGGCACACGTGATAATGGAATTTATAAATCAACGGATATGGGAAATACTTGGTTAAATTTTTCTGTTGGTATTGAGAATCAAAAAATAACAAGTATTACTGTGATTAACGGTGTATTATATGTCGGAACGGATACCGGTCTTTATTTTTTACAAAATAATGGTATCAATTATTCTAAAATTGAGCAAATAGGAAACGGAAAGATATATTTTATTAAAGCAGAAGGTAATAATATTATTGTTAATTCTAATATGAGAATTTGGACTTCAATTAATTCGGGAGATGTTTGGCAAAAACTTGAAACCGGCTATTATTGGTGGGATATATTTTCAGACGGATATTATGACGGAAACAACATAATTTTATTATGTGATGATAATTATAACTATGACGGCTTTTTACATGTAAGTACGGATAACGGATTAACTTTTGAAAAGCAAAGATACGGAATATCCAGCACAGGACTTAAAAATTTAGTTAAAATTAATAACTCTTTAATATATAGCACTACCTGGAACGGAGTTTGGAGATTACCAATTAACCTATTTGTAAAAGTTGAAGAAATAAAATTAGATATTTTGCCGTCAGATGTAAATTTATCTCAAAACTATCCAAATCCCTTTAATCCTTCAACAACACTTGAGTTTACAATTCCGCAGAATGAACTTGTTGTAATTAAAGTATATGATATGTTAGGCAAAGAAGTGGCTATTTTATTAAATGAAGAACTTACGGCAGGTGGATATAAAGTGAATTTTACACCTAATAAACTTGCCAGCGGTATTTATTTTGCTGTTTTGCAAGTGGGAAAATTTAATAAAACTATTAAAATGAATTATTTAAAATAACATAGGAGGATATGATGACTCAGTATTTAAAAAACGCTTTTATAATAATTATTTTTTCTGCTTATGGTTTATATGCTGAAGAAAATGTACCTTTAACTAAAAATTTTTATAAGCCGCTTGTTGTTACACTTGTAACTTATAATGAACAAGGGGATACATTGAAAGATTTTTTTACATATGATGAAAAGGGGAATCTTTTAACTCAAACTTTGGTAAATGCTACAAACGGAGGATCTCTTTATTTAGAACGTAAATCTTCAACATATGATGAAAACGGAAATAGACTTTCTTATATTGAAGAAGAAAGAAACGGTATTAGATGGGATACGTTAAATAAAACCATTAACACATATACAAATTTTGGAAGAGTGGCAACTGAATTTTACGAACGTTTTGAATGGGGGTATTGGGGCACCAAAAAATATTATACATATGACGAAAGAAATAGACTTGTTAAAATAAAGGAAGATTATTGGACAGATAATAATTGGTTAAATGATTACAATTACTCTTATTCTTATGATATTTACGGTAATTTAGAATATGAGACTATGGAGTATATACATATGGGGCAATCAACTTTTATCAGATATTATAATATTTATGATTTCCAAATGAGAAAAGTACAAAGATTACAAGAAAAAAAAGAATCTTGGGATTCGTTATATCGGGCAGTTGATAGATATTTTTATAACTATACAAATAACAAATTAACTTCAATAAAATTTCAGAATTGGTATTTAAATGTTTGGAATAACCGTAAATTGGATACTATTACTTACAATAATTCCGGCAAGATTGTTGAGTATTTATATAAATATAACTATGACAATAATTGGAAAGATAATTATAGAAGGCAATATACTTATGATTATTCCGACAATTTAATTACACAGTTAGATCAACAAGCCCTATCTTTTGGATTTACCAACAATTATTATAATATTTATTCCTATGATGAACATGGAAATTGCATAAGTGGTAAGTGTAAAGCTTGGGCAGGAAGTCAGTGGAACCCGAGCAGAGGAAATGCAATTGTTTTGTATAACAATGGAAATGATACTTTAAAATATGATACGGGAGAAATTTATACTGAGTATATATTTTTTACCGAAATAAATGATGAAGTATCCCCCGTTAATTCTTTTTCGCTTGAACAAAACTATCCTAACCCATTTAACCCTTCAACAACTATTAATTATCAAATACAAAATGAAAGTTTGGTAACAATTAAAGTGTATGATATTTTAGGAAAAGAAGTAACTACGTTGGTGAACGAAAATAAAGCTGCCGGCAAGTATTCCGTAAGTTTTGATGCCAAAAACTTATCAAGCGGAGTATATTTATACCAAATTAAAGCTGGCAGTTATATCAGCACTAAAAAAATGATGTTATTAAGATAAAACCCCCGCAAATAAATACGTTTTGCAAGGTGCTGCTATATTTTATGGTGCCTTGCAAGACTTATTACACTTCTTAAACAACAATTATCCAAAAGATATTTAAATTGAACTATTTGACTTGCAAATTAGTTATTAAATTAATATATTTGAAATCAGAATTTAAAATCTGATTAATGACTAATTATTAACAAGGAATATAAATATGAGCGAATTTATTAACAACAGTAAACAACGTGTTAGCGAATTAAAAAAGCTGATGGTTGAAATTAACAAAGGAAAAAATGTTGAAGAAGCTAAAGTTAAACTTGCTGAATTAATGGGAAGCATTCCTTACGGTGAAGTGGTACAAGCCGAGCAAGAGCTTATTGAAGAAGGGATGAAACAGGAAGAAATATTAAAATATTGCGATTTACATAGCCAAGCATTACGAGGAAATTTAGATTTAACCGGTGCTAAAACCGCCCCCGAAGGTCATCCTATTGATACATTTATCAAAGAAAACGGTTTGGTTTTACTTGAAATAAACAAACTTGAAGATATTTTTGCAAAGGTTGAAAGTAAAGAAAATTTAGAAGATGTTACTACGGAGTTGTTAAGTGTAAAGCAATTATTTAATAATTTGATGGATATTGAAAAGCATTACGCTCGTAAAGAAAATTTAGTATTTCCTTATTTAGAAAAATACGAAATTACTGGACCACCAATGGTAATGTGGGGTAAGCACGATGAAATTAGAGGTTTTCTAAAATCCGTTCAACAGATATTTACGCAAGTACAAAATGCAACGGTTGAAGAATTAAATGGATATATTGCAGTTTTATTAAAGCCGACTACCGAAGCTATTAAAGAGATGATATTTAAAGAAGAAAAAATTCTTTTCCCAATGTGTATGGATACTTTTAATGATATTGAGTGGTACGAAATTTATAAACAAAGCAGTGAAATTGGTTATGCTTTAGAAGCTCCAAAAGTAGAATGGAAACCTGCCGATGTTGCCGAAGAAGAAGTAAAGCCAAAAGAAAGCGGTAGAATAACATTGCCTACCGGTTCATTTTCGTTAAAAGAACTTGAAGCATTTTTAAATACTCTTCCTATTGATATGACTTTTGTGGATAAGGATGATAAAGTAAGATACTTTTCGCAAGGGAAAGAAAGAATTTTTGATAGAAACAAAGCTATTTTGGGTCGTCAAGTGCAATTTTGTCATCCTCCTTCAAGTGTACATGTGGTTAATAAAATAATTGAAGATTTTAGAACAGGTGTACAAGATAGTGCGACATTTTGGATAAACTTTGGTGGCAAATTTGTTCATATTGCTTATTATGCAATGCGAGACGAAAAAGGTGAATATTTAGGAACTTTGGAAGTTACTCAAGATATAGCAGGATTTAAGGCAATAGAAGGTGAAAGAAGAATACTGGCTTATGATAAACCCGAAACAAGTGAGGTAAAATAATGGCACATGTAAATTTAGATATTGTACCTGAAAGTACTTTAAATGTAGTATTAGAAAGATATCCCATAATTGAAGATAAACTAATTGAATTAGTACCCGCACTTTCGGCTTTAAAAAATCCGGTTTTAAGGGCTAATATTACAAAAGTAACCACGCTTCAACAAGCGGCAAAAATTGGCAATTTACCGACCGGCGAGTTTATTAATACTTTACGAAAAGTTGCTGGACTGGATTTATTTGATATTAATCCGAGTAATAATGAAGAACTTACACCAAGTTGGTTGGATGAAAGTAAAGTTGTAACAGTTTATGACGCAAGAGAAGATTTATCTAAAGGAATTCATCCTGCATCAAGGGTATTAACCGAATCGGTAAATCTTAATGTTGGAGAAATATTTTTATTAGTTACAAATTTTGTCCCCGGTCCGTTAATGGCACGCGGAGAAGCATTAGGCTTAAAAGTATTTAACAGACAATTAGAACATAATAAATACGGATCGTATTTTTATAAACCGGGTGAACTTGGTGATATACCGGAAAATAAATTAAAAGGCGGTTGTTGAAAATAATGTGGAAAAGTGATAAAGTGGAAAGGTGATTAGGTGTTATTACCCCAAACGGGATATTACTTTTCTGTATTTATAAATTTTTAAATTATTGCACTCTCTGAACCAAGATTTTCCGGATAAAAGCAGAATTTACAGGAAAATGCTTAGCGATTATTTATATTTATCCTGAAAATCAGTTAAAAATTCTGTTTAAAGGTTCTAATGCCAAGATTTATTTTACATTTAATTTTAAATATAAATAAAAAAAAGCCTGTTCGTTTTACAAACAGGCTTTTTAAAAGTAACTTTTATATAATATACTATTTTATAAGTGTCATCTTTTTGATTGAAACGAAATTATCGGTTTCTAGTTTATAGAAATAGATACCACTTGAAAAATTTGAGCCGTCAAATTCAAAATTGTGAGTACCTGATTTTAATTTGCCGTTATAAATTATTGTAACTAGTTGACCGAGCATATTGTAAACACTTAAATTTATAGCTGATTCTTTCGGAATGTTAAATTGTATTTTGGTCGAAGGGTTAAACGGGTTAGGGTAATTTTGCTGTAACGAATAATTATCGGCAGTTAAGTTTAATGATGCAACAGATGAAGTATTATCGGTATATTTATAAATTTTACCGTTACCGCCAACAACATAACCCAAATTATTATTTACAAAATACAAAGACCCGCTAAATATGTCAGATGTAGTAGAAAGAGAAATATCCCAAGACAATCCGGAATTTGTCGTCTTTCTAATAAAAATTTCGGTTTGTGTTGCTGATGTTGCCCAACCGTTTTGTTCATCAAAAAATTGAATGTTTGAAATTGCGTATGGCAAATTACTGATAGTATTAATCCAATTAAGTCCTCCGTCAGTTGTTTTTAATACTACCCCGGCATTTTCGGTTCTTCCTGTACACCACCCTTGATTTTTATTAATAAAATATTGCCCACCAAAATAATATGCATTATTGGAATAAACTGTTTCCCAACTTGTACCTGCATTAGTTGTTCTAACAATTACTCCCTTTTTTTCTGAAAAAGCCCACCCGTTGTTTTCATCAACAAATTGAATTCCATAAAATCTTGACCATGTAGTATTGTTACTAGTTAAGCTCCAACTAGTACCACTGTCGGTAGTTTTATAAATAAAACCTATATTAGGTGTTGTTCCGTCTATTCCTCCTACAGCAAAGCCGATTTCGGAATTAATGAAAAATAATTTAGTTATGTTAAATGCATCTCCTTGTTTTGTCCAAGTAAGCCCGCCATCAAAGGTTTTTGCAATTCCAAAATCACCGCCTATCCAACCTACTTGAGCTGAAATAAAGTAACATCCTATTAATAATTCATTACTAACAGAAGGGATTATAATTTTTATCCAATTTGTGCCTCCATCTGTAGTTTTTAGAAGAGTACCTAATTCACCAACAGCCCAACCATTGTTTGCATCAATAAATTAAACATGTCTTAGTTTATTTGTTGTGTTACTAATTTGCTCAACCCAAGTTTGGGAATAAGCATAACTTGAAAATAATAAAATAACAAGAAGAGAAAGGGTCAATTTACTATTCATTTTTACCTCACTATAAAAAGTAGGATAATTTAGTATTATTTAATTAAAAGAAATAAAATGCAATCTTACATTTTTAAAACAAAAATACTAAAAAAAGTGAGAT
>DAINPX010000175.1:0-6944 GCA_036743235.1 Melioribacteraceae bacterium | reverse complement strand
TTGCGTCCGGCACCCATAGCCAGAATAACGGTGGCAGCACCCGTTACTGCATCGCCTCCGGCAAAGATACCTTCGCGCGAGGTGGCTCCAGTTTCCTCGTTGGCAATTATTCCGCCCAATATACGCCAGCTACCAAGAAAGTTTTGTGTAACTAAGGCGTCTTCAGGTCCAACTGTGCCATTTAATGCAAACATTGATGCTTGGGTAATAACATCACCTCCCAAAGTCTGAGCATTTGATTTTATTCTAATATTATCTTCGGCAACAATCCCTAAAATATTGGTTGAGTTTGGATTAGTAACGGGATTATTGCTATAATACAAGTCATCTTCTTGATACACATTTCCCTTACCGTTAACTCCTTTTTTTGTTGCAACAATAGTAACTTGTCCGTTTACAACACCTTTTGTAAATATATTGCCTTTCTCTACAAATATTATTCCGTTTGGAGCTAGTGTAGAAAGGGGTTCTGTTATTGGTGTATTCCAAGCACCTCCGTTAATGCTTCTGCTATATGTTACTGTACCGTCTGAGTTAAAATAGAGTCTCATATCAATAGCTTTTCCGGTATTGGTCGTGTCTCTAAAGAATTTGCCGCCTGAAACAGCGGCAGAACGCATACCTGTTGTATCAAATTGAAGAGGAAGGTTTACGCCTGTTTCGTAACCGCCGTAAAATTTTGGATCTTTGGGAGAACCGTTTTTAGTAAGGCCTGTACGATTTGTTACTTTTCCCCAAAATACCGGAGTGCCGTAAGTAGTTAACTTTGCATTTACGTGGAAAGGACCTCTGAAAGTATCTCCTGTAGCAGGCGAAGCACTAATTGAAGAATAATAGTTGCCAAATTTACTGTAATGGCTAGGTCTTAATTCAACTATTACGGTTCTTGTTATACCTTGATAAGTTCCTTCGCTTATAATAGTAGCCATTTCGGTATCTAATGTGTCTCCGGAACAGACTCCTAAATAATCACCATGTGCAAGGTGAGCATTCACCGCACCTTGGCTACCTACCATAATAGTATGACGAGCAGAAGGGTTGCCAGGCGGTACGTGGCATAAAATAGTTTTTCCGCTTGCATTTATGTTGTTTGAAACATATACATTTATTGTACCTCCGTCAAAAGACAAATTAGTATAACCTGTTTCCCAAGTTTTATCCATAAAAACTTGATTTGCCGCCATGTTTGCACCACTAACAGCAATGTTATATGCTTTTTGATTAAGATAATAATTTGTAGAATTGCCAACAGACCTAGTACTTATGTTATTAAAATTATGTCCAACAACCAGAAAAATAAGGCTAAAGCCTAAAACTAATAAAATTGATGCTTTACCACCCATGGCTTACCTCTTATCTATTTCCTAAATTTCTGGCAGCAAGACGTATTTGACGCCAAAATGCCGACGAATAATTTTGATTATATGATTCAAAGTCTTCAACCGTAACATCTATTTGCATAATATATATTGCACTTGGTACAGTAATTGGAAAAGGCAACTGGTTTCCCAAGGCATCAAAAAATGTTAAACGAAATTGTGTAACCCCTAAGTTACTACCTCTTGGAATTTGACTATTTTCAACTCTATATAATAACCTATCGCGTGGGTTTGCAGTACTGCTAAGTTCGGAAGTGCTACCCGTATAATAATGCAAAGTATCAATAATTCCATCATTATTAAGGTCTGTTAAAAACGATATCGAAGTTGAATCTGCCGAAATTATTGAATGAGATGGATCTGGCAAAACATTCCATCTTTTACAGTATCCTATCTTTCTAAAATCGTGTTCTAAAAGCTCAACAACAGCAACAAGGTTTTCTTGAACAAGAAGTTCGGCACCGTGTAAGTAAGTGTTTTCTACTGCTTTATCATTCATTCTAAGTAAAATCATAAGCAATAACCCTCCAATTACTGTTGCACCCATTATATCTATTAACGAACTAAATCCCATTTTATTACCTCATTATCTATAATAAAAATAACTGTAAATCGTTGAAAATCTTACAGTATCCGTCATTGAAGGGCTGGTAACCGTAACAGTCAGTTTTTTGTGCCAAGTTTTTGTATTACCGGTAGAAACATTTGGATTAGACGGATTGATATAACAAACTTGACAATTAATTGTAAAAATTGCCGAAGGCAGTGTACTATCAATTTTTACAAGATTGTGAAAATCGTCAAAATCGTTAAAATCCGGATACTCTTCATATGTATTTTTGCCAATTGAAGATAGGCTTGAAAGTGAAGTTACCGTGTTTTCAACGGTATTTGCATCAAATGCCTTGCCTGTTGCTTCCTCAAGTAACGATGAACCGAGTGAAATTGCCAAAACATTAAATTTGTTTTCCATCATTACCTGGTTAGTGCTTAAAAATCCGTTGTTTACCCTAAGCATAAGCAAAGAAAGTAAAACAAGGGCACTTGTTGTTAAAAGTAATTGACCGGTATTCATTTTGTAAAAATTCCATTTTTCTTATTTAACATCAAGTTTAATACCAAAGTTATAAATTTATTAAAGGTAATTTTTACCGAATAATAGAGCGAGGTAATGTATTATAAAATAATAAGTTACACAAAACAAAACGAAATTAATCAAAATACAAATTATTACGACTTAACAACTAAATAGTAAAACAGGTAATTTTTACATGTCTTATTGTTCTAAAAGAGCGTTTGAGATTAATAAAAACAAGAATATGTAAGGAATAATTAATATATTGTATCTAAAAATTTTGTAAATTATTAAACTTATTTTAGATTAGAAATGTTAGATAAATAATTTTAATTAATAAAGGTAAAATGATGGAAGAAAACTTAAATAATAAGCTAACGGATGAAGAATTAGAAGTTAGAGAATGGCTTGAATCTTTAGAATACGTATTGCAAGAAGGGGGACCCGAAAAAGTAAAAAAACTGTTACATGATTTAGATACATATGCACATCAGTCCGGTGTAGATTTACCTTTTACTGCCAATACCCCTTATATAAATACAATACCGTACTCTAAAGAAGCAAAGTTTCCCGGAGGAAGAGAAATAGAGAGAAGGATTAAAAGTTTAATTCGTTGGAATGCAATGGCAATGGTTGTTCGTGCTAACAAAGAAGAAAGTGGAATTGGTGGGCATATTTCAACTTATGCAAGTGCAGCAACTTTATACGAAATAGGTTTTAATCACTTTTTTAAAGGTAAAGACGAAAACTCCGAAGGAGATATTATATTCTTTCAAGGACATGCAGCTCCCGGAATTTATAGTAGAGCATTTTTAGAGGGGCGTATTAGCAAGGAACAGTTAGAAAACTTTAGACGTGAATTAAAAGGAAATGGGGGACTGTCTTCTTATCCTCATCCTTGGTTAATGCCGGATTTTTGGGAGTTTCCTACTGTATCCATGGGCTTGGGTCCTATTATGGCAATTTATCAAGCACGTTTTAAAAGATATTTGGAAGATAGAGGTCTTAAACATGACCACGGTACAAAAGTTTGGGCATTTTTAGGAGATGGTGAAACAGACGAACCCGAAACATTAGGGGCAATTTCACTTGCTTCAAGAGAAAAATTGGATAATTTAATTTTTGTTATTAATTGTAATTTACAGCGTTTAGATGGACCGGTTAGAGGAAACGGAAAAATAATTCAAGAACTTGAAGCCGTATTTCGTGGAGCCGGTTGGAATGTAATAAAAGTAATTTGGGGCAGCGAATGGGATGTATTATTGGAAAAAGATACAACCGGATTACTTATTAAAAGAATGAATGAAGTTGTTGACGGTGAATATCAAAAGTATGTTGTAGAAGGTGGAGCATATATTCGTAAACACTTTTTTGGTAAATATCCCGAATTGTTAAAACTTGTTGAGCAGTACACCGATGAAGAACTTGAAAATATGAAACGTGGTGGCCATGACCCTGAAAAGGTTTATGCAGCGTATAAATCGGCAGTTGAATTTAAAGGTGCACCAACGGTAATTTTAGCTAAAACCGTAAAAGGTTACGGTTTAGGTGAAGCCGGCGAAGGTAAAAATATTACACATAGTCAAAAGAAGCTTAACGAAGATGAGCTAAGAGAATTTAGAACCCGTTTCGGAATACCCTTAAGTGATGATGAAGTAGTGAAAGCTCCTTTTTATCGTCCTTCCGAAGATAGTCCCGAAATAAAATATTTAAAGGAAAGAAGAAAGGTATTAGGGGGTTATGTACCTAAACGTATTGTAAAAAATCAACCGATACAAACTCCAAGTGAAGAATTATTTGAAGAGTTTTATACCGGTACTGAAGGCAGAGAAGTATCCACAACTATGGTGTTTGTACGAATTCTATCAAAATTATTAAGAGATAAAGAAGTTGGCAAGTTAATTGTTCCTATTGTTCCCGATGAAGCAAGAACTTTTGGTATGGAAAGTTTGTTCCGCCAAATCGGAATTTATTCGCATGTGGGTCAATTGTATGAGCCGGTTGATAAAGATAGTTTGCTGTATTATAAAGAAGCTACAAACGGACAAATTCTGGAAGAAGGAATAACGGAAGCCGGTTCAATGTCTTCTTTTATTGCTGCTGGCACATCTTACGCAAATCACGGAGTTAATACAATACCGTTCTATATTTATTATAGTATGTTTGGCTTTCAAAGAATGGGAGACTTAGCTTGGGCAGCAGCAGATATGAGGGTTAAAGGATTTTTAGTTGGCGGTACTGCAGGAAGAACAACGTTAGCAGGTGAAGGTTTGCAACACCAAGACGGTCAAAGCCATTTGCTTGCCTATCCTATTCCTACAATAAAAACATATGACCCTGCATTTGCATACGAATTGGCAGTAATTATTCGTGAAGGCATTTATAGAATGTACGAAAAACAAGAGGACGTATTTTATTATTTGACAGTAATGAACGAAAATTATGTTATGCCGGTTATGCCCAAATTAGAAGGAATAAAGGAGGGAATATTAAAAGGATTATATAAATTCAAAAAGTCTGATAAAAAAGATTCTA
This sequence comes from Melioribacteraceae bacterium, assembly GCA_036743235.1. Lineage (GTDB taxonomy): Bacteria > Bacteroidota > Ignavibacteria > Ignavibacteriales > Melioribacteraceae > JAEXOD01. Next base: position 1,955 of record DAINPX010000175.1, on the reverse strand, counting down.
AAATTAAAGCTCATTTATTTGGTAGCGGTTCAATAATGAACGAAGTGATAAAAGCAGGTGAAATTCTTGAATCTAATTATGGTGTAAGTACCGATATTTGGTCTGCAACAAGTTATAAAGCTTTACATACCGATATTATGGATGTTGAAAGGTTTAATATGTTAAATCCTTTTGACGAGCAAAAAGAATCGTATTTGCAACAAGTTACAAAAACCGAAAAGGGTGTTTTTGTAGCCGCAAGCGATTATGTTCAAATTATTAAAGATGCAATTAGCAAACATTTACCCGGTAATTTAGTTACCCTTGGCACATACGGTTTTGGACGTAGTGAAGGAAGAGCAAGTTTAAGAGACTTTTTTGAAGTTGATGCAAAGCATATAACTTATGCAACTCTTGTAGCATTATTCAAAGATGGTAAAATCAAAGCAAATGTTCTTAAACAAGCTATTAAAGATTTGGGAATTAACCCAAATAAAAAGAATCCTCATAAATCTTAATTTATTGCCAAAATTTAATAGGTATTAGAAATGAAAAATGAATTTAAATTGCCGGAATTAGGCGAAAATATAGAAACTGCTCAAATTGTTAAAATTAACGTAAAAGCCGGTGATAATGTAACGGAAGACCAATCTGTGTTGGAGATTGAGACCGATAAAGCAACTGTAGAAGTTCCGGCAGAGTTTAATGGTACTATTAATGAAGTATTTATTAAAGAAGGAGAAAAAGTAAAAGTCGGTTCTGTTGTATTTACATACGAAACAGGAGATATTAAATCTTCACTAAACGTTAAAACCGAGATTATTGAAGAAGTTAAAGTTGAACAAAAGCAAGAAGTAAAAGTTGAAGTAAAGAAACTCGAAGTGAAAACATTAGGAAAAACAGAATTTAAGTTACCGGAACTTGGGGAAAATATAACATCGGCAACAATTACAAAAATTCTTGTAAAAACGGGAGATGTTATTAACGAAAATACTACTGTTTTGGAAATTGAAACCGATAAAGCAACCGTTGAAATTCCTGCAGAAATAACAGGTAAAGTTATTGATGTTTTTGTTAAAAACGGTGATAAAGCTAATGTAGGACAGGCTATATTTACAGTAGAAATAGAAATGATTAAAGGTGAAACCGAGAATAAACCGGAAGTTGCTAAAGAAGTGATAAGTGAACCTAAGTTTGTACCTGCACCTGCCAAGGTAGAAGCTCCGCAACCTGAAAGATTATCCCCGCCGGTTATTACGGATAAAAGTAATATGCCAAAACAAATAGCACCTGCAGCTCCTTCGGTTCGTAGGTTTGCACGCGAAATAGGAATTGATATTAATATGGTAAGAGGCAGTGGTAAAAGCGGAAGAATTTCGATTGAAGATGTTAAAGCATTTGCCAAAGCTTTAAATCAAAACAGAATTGCCTTACCACAACCCACTGTTAATTCAGTAAGTTATTTTGAACCTTTGCCCGATTTTGCAAAATTTGGCGAAATTGAGGTTGTTGAGATGACTAACATAAGGCAAAAAACTGCCAAGCATTTATCTTATGCATGGACTAATATTCCTGCGGTTACTCAGTTTGATAAAGCAGATATTACGGAGTTGGAAAAAATAAGAAAATTGTTCAGCCCAAAAGTAGAATTGAAAGGGGCTAAATTAACAGTTACTGCAATTTTATTAAAGGTTATTGCTTCCGCATTAAAAGTATTTCCTCAGTTTAATTCTGCAGTTGATATGCAAAATAATTCTATAATTTATAAAAAATATTATAATATTGGTGTAGCTGTAGATACCGATAGAGGATTATTGGTTCCTGTTATAAAAGATGTGGACAAGAAAAATATTATACAGCTTGCTTTGGAATTAAACGAAATTTCGATTAAAGCAAGAAATAAAAAACTTGGATTGGAAGATATGCAAGGGGGTAATTTTTCTATTAGTAACTTAGGCGGAATAGGGGGAACTTAC
>DAINPX010000174.1:0-7018 GCA_036743235.1 Melioribacteraceae bacterium | reverse complement strand
AAAACACCAAGATTAAAATATTTGGAATTATTTAGGGATAATGAACTTAACAAGATTATTACCGAATGGTATAACAAAATAAATGATGTTAAAGACCCCATACTTAAAAGGCGTGTTGTTGTATGGAATAATGTTTTGTTGGGTGCAAAAATAGATTTTGATAAAGATATTTTTCCCTTGGAAGACCAATTGGAAAAATGGGCTGCCGGAGATATTAGCGAAGGCGAAAAACCAAGTGACGAAGAGTTTAATACTTTAATTTTGGAATTAATGAAAAGACGAAATGAAAAGGCAATAAAATACGGTTTTAAAAATTATGCGGAACTACAATTTTTACTAACCGATATTAATTTAGCCGACTTTTACGCAATTGTTAAACAAGTTGATGAGTTAACCAAAGAACCATATCTAAAATTTCTTGAACAAATAAAAAAAGAGGAAAATAAAAACGAAATTACCGGTTTGGATATTCGTAAAATGATTGGTACTGCTTATAAAAACAAGTTTTCGGCACTTATTCCTGCAAATACGCTTGATTCTCTAATTACTCTAACATTTTTTAATTTAGGAATTGATTATAAAAGTTTACCGATACGTTTTGTGGAAAAAGATATACCTTTTGGAGGAAACGGACTTGCAATAAAAATACCAACTGATTTTAGAATTGTAGTAAAAGAAAACCAACCAATAAATGTTTATATGCATGAACTTGGGCACGGTTTACAAGGTGTATTAACAAAAACGGAATATCCAATTCTTAAAGGATATGAGTGGTGTTTGGGTAATACATGCCCGGCGTTTTCGGAAGGAATTGCCGAAACATCTGCAAAAATAACAAGCAATAAAACATGGATGAAAAATTATTTGCAGTTTTCGGATAAAGAAATTGCACAAAAAGACTCTGCTTTTAATAAATATTCGGCACTATATTTACGTTATCATCTTTATGCAATTACTTTAGAAATTGAACTTTATAAAAACTTGGATAGAGACCCCAATATAATACGTGATAGTTTATATAATCATTTTTTGTTTGCTAAAAACGCATTTAAAAATAAGTTTAATTATTACGAATTTCCAACCTACATATCGTATCCCGTATATTTACATAATTATTTTTTGGCGGATATTATTTCCTGCCAAGTGCATAATACACTGAAATCTAAATTTGGCGATAATTATGTGTTAAATAAAAATGTAGGCAGTTATCTATCTAAAAATTTGCTTGAAGAAGGGGAATTAATACCATGGAAGGAGAAAGTAATTAAAATGACCGGAAAAGATTTGGATATTAAAGAATTTTTGAAACAATATGGCTTATAAACTTATCTTAATTTGTTGTTTATTGGTAATTTTTGCTGCTTGCGGTGTAAGCAAAAAAGAAGCCGATGAAGCATATAAAAACGGAATTGAGCATTTATCTTCTATTAAAAAACAGCCGGATAAAAAAGCCGATGCCTTATATTTTTTACTAATTGCAGTTAAAAACGATAAATATAAAACTGCCGATAACGCAATTATTATTACTTCTTTGGCGGCAGATATTTATTCAAACCCCACTAATTTAACATTAGACGACAAATTTAGATTGGAAAAAGATATAATTACCGGCTGTAAATTATTAAATGAAATATATAATGCAGATAATGAAAAAGAAAAGTTAAAATGTAAAGCAGAAATAGTAAATATTATACGTTCATCATTACCAATTTATTCTACAATTAGAGCCGCATTAACAAATAAAGATAATAACTTATATAATAAGTTTGTTACTATTAGCAATAATTCCTAATAATTTTAAGTGCTAAGTTTTAAAGGTTGAAGAATAAGTATTCTGTTTTTGTAAATTTTGAGTAATAAAACTAATTATTGGCAGAATTAAAACAATAGTTAAAGTAAATTATTGTTAGATTAGTAAACTTTTATTTTAGTATATAAACTTTAATTCTTCTCTTTCCACTATTTAAAAATAGTGATAATTAAAATGAGGATAATATAATAACTATTAAAAACAAGTGTTTTATCAATTTGCACTTTCTTTGATGGTTGTAAAAAACAACAAATTAACGCAAAATAACTTAACTTTTCCATCTTTCAATTTCTTTTTTAGAAATTGATTTAACCACCAAATTGTAAGAATCTGTAATAAGCTGCTTAATCATATCATCAGAAATATTGTTGTGCGTGCCAATACTAACCCAATGCTTTTTATTCATATAGTAACCCGGATTAATACCTTCGTATCTTTCACAAAGTTCAATAACAGCTTCCGGTTTAGCTTTTACCGTAATAATTTCAAAAGTATCAATTGAAGTTAAAGTAAACATTTTACCATAAACTTTAAAAACTAAAGCAGTTTCGTCAAAAGGAAAAGTAGCTTCGGTAAAAGGAAAGGTAAGACAAAACGAGCGGTATTCATCTAATGTCATAAATATTAAGTTTTAATTTGTAATTCTTTAAAATAACAAAAAAAACGAAACCGTAAAACGATTTCGTTTTTTAAGCAAATTTATTAAAACAAATTACTTTTTCTGTTGAGGCAAGTTAGGTGTAGTAGGAACAGAAGGTTGTGTTGTTTGCTGAATAATGCTTTCTTTTTGTGTTTTGCTAGCCGAAGGTAAAAAGAATAAATTGATAACAATTGCTAAAATTAACAATGCACCGCCTAAGTACCAAGTAGCCTTACCTAAAAAATCGGCTGTTTTACGAGTACCGAACATAGCACCAACGTTGGCACCGCCAACTAAAGTACCCGATAACCCGCCGCCTTTACTTGACTGTAAAAGCACTATAATTACCAACAATACAGCCACTATTACCGATATTGCCATTAAAAAAGTAAACATGTTATTTCTTCTCCGTTTAACATTGTAGCGAGGGAGGGATTCGAACCCCCGACACATGGATTATGATTCCATTGCTCTAACCTACTGAGCTACCTCGCCGGGTTAAAAATAGACAACAAATATAATTGATTTTTTTTAATTTTTCAAGTATTATTTAAAATATGATTTATTTTTATTTTATAATAATTTAACCGGATTTTATTAATGGATATAAAATTAAAAGATTTCTTTTACATTTCCAATATCTTAAGCATTATAAGATTATTTTTAGGCATACCCATTTTTTATTTTTTAAGCAAAACCGATGCCGTTTCATTTTACTTAGTGCCTATTTTAGGAGCAACAGCCATAATAACAGATTATTTTGACGGTTATTTTGCTCGGAAATATAATCAAATTAGTGAGTTAGGAAAAATTATAGACCCAATTGCCGATAAAATATGTTCGGCTTTTGTATTACTTGGTTTGGTTTTGTTTAGAAATTACCCTTGGGGCGTTCTTGTTTTATTAATGTATAGAGATGTATTAATATTAATTTTTGGAACAATAATATCTAAAAAAAAGGGAGAAGTTGTCAGTTCAATATTTTTGGGTAAACTTAATACTACTTTAATTGGACTTTCAGCATTCTTTTTTTGCATCAAACTAAATGATGTATTAGACTTAATTTTAATTATTGCTTGTTATGTAATGATAATAATATCCGGATTTGCATATCTAAAGCTTGGTGAAAAAATGTTGGAATTAAATATTAAACAAAAAATTATTTTTAGGACGTTTATAACTCTGTTAAATGTTATTATTGTAATATCATTTTTTTACTTAAACAAATTGTTTAACCACTTTTTATTGTAATTTATGAATGAAGTTGTAAAAGAAAAATTAGAAAATTTACCTACTAACCCGGGTATTTATCAATTTATGGATAACTCGGGGAACATAATTTATGTAGGTAAAGCCAAAAATTTAAAAAACAGAGTAAGAAGTTATTTTCAAAGTAATATTACAAATGCTAAAACGGTTGCATTGGTTAACAAAATTGCAGATTTGGAAATGATTATTACAAGTACCGAAGTTGAAGCTTTGGTATTGGAAAACAATTTAATAAAGGAATTAAAACCCCGATACAATATTAACCTTAAAGACGATAAAACTTTTCCTTATATAAGAATTACCAACGAACCTTATCCCCAAATTTACCCTACACGAAATATTATTAGAGACGGTTCTAAATATTTTGGACCTTTTACGGACGTTAAAAGTATGAAAGCAAGTTTACGCCTTATAAACAAAATATTTAAAATACGCAGTTGTAAATACGAATTTACCGAAGAAAATATTTTAAAGGGAAAATATAAAGTCTGTTTGGATTACCATATAAAAAAATGTGACGGTCCTTGCGAATCTTTAATTTCAAAAACCGAATATAACAATATGGTGCTGCAGGCAATTAAAGTTTTTAAAGGCAAAACAGACGATTTGATAAAAGAACTTAAAGAAGAAATGTTTGCATTATCGGCAAATTACGAGTTTGAAAAAGCTGCCGTTTTACGCGATAAAATTGAACAGTTAACGGTTTACACTTCCAAACAACGGGTTGTTAGCGTAGATTTAATTGATAAAGATATTATTGCGGTAGAAAGAGAAGATAAAGATGTTGCTGCAAGTATATTAAATATTAGGTACGGCAAACTTATAAGTAAGCGAAACTTAAAATTAAGTGGTGAATTGGATGAAACCCCCGAAACTTTATATGCTTCGGTTCTTAGGTTTTATTATAACGAATATGTTGACATTCCGGGTGAAATTGTTGTAGAAACATTACCCGAAGACAGTGAAAACATATTAGATTGGTTGGGTAATTTAGGCGAAAAAAGACCCAAATTTGTTGTTCCTTTACGAAAAAGCGAAGCACAAGTATTATTAAAAATGTGTAAACAAAACGCATTGCTTCAACTTGGTGAAATTAAACTTCAGCGATTAAAACGCGAAAAAAATGTGCCACATGTATTAATGGCATTAAAACGCGATTTAATGCTAAAATCTATTCCTACAATAATTGAGTGTTTTGATATCTCTCACTTGCAAGGAACGGATACAGTTGCAAGCATGGTGGTTTTTGAAGACGGAAAACCGAAAAAAAGTTTATACCGTAAGTTTATAATTAAAACCGTTGAAGGTGTAGATGATTTTGCCTCGATGCAAGAAGTAATTAATAGAAGATATACTCGTGTTAAAGAAGAAAACTTACACTTTCCTGAATTGATTATGGTAGATGGCGGTAAAGGACAATTAAGTAGTGCAATTGAAACCTTAAAAGATTTGGGATATGAAAAGTTTGAAATTATTGGACTTGCCAAAAGACTTGAAGAAGTGTTTTTGCCCGGTCAAAGCGAAGCCATTTCTATTCCCAAAACTTCAAGCAGTTTAAAATTATTACAACACATTAGAGATGAAGCCCATAGGTTTGCAATTACTTTTCACAGAGAAAGAAGAAGCAAAAGAACTTTTAGCAGCGAGCTGGAAGAAATTAAAGGAATTGGAAAAGCTATAACCGAAAAACTTTTATCTTCGTTTTCAGGAATAGCGGCAATTAAAAACTCCCCTATTGAAGAAATTGAAAAAGTTATAGGAAAATCCAAAGCTAAAATTGTTTTTGATTATTTTAAAAATTTAAACGAAGAGATAGATATTATTACCGATGAAAACGAAAACATTAATAACGAAGATATAGATGAAGTTAATAATGTAAAATGAAAACAACAGTAACCATAGAAAACTAACAGAGGAATAAATGGAAAAAACGATTAATAAAATATTGCTTATAATTTTTGTTGCTTTTAGTTTGCATGCCGAAGAAGGAATGTATCCTTTAAGCGAAATAAAAAATCTTAATTTAAAAGAGTTAGGGTTTAATATTTCTATTGATGAACTTTATAACACTAACGGTGTTAGTTTAATTACCGCTTTGGTTAATTTATCGGGGTGTACAGGTTCGTTTATATCGGAAAACGGATTAATTTTAACAAACCATCATTGTTCGTATAGTGCAATAAGTAAGGCTTCTACTGTAGAAAATAATTACCTTGAAAACGGTTTTTCGGCATCAAATTTTAAAGAGGAAATTGAAGCAAAAGGTATTACGGCTAAAATTATCGATTCTTACAAAGATGTTTCGGATGAAATTTTATTGGCTGTTAAAGAAATTAAAAACGATACAGATAGAAGAAAAGCGATTAACGAAAAAATTAAAGAAATAACGGAAAGAGAAACCAATACCGAAAATTTTATTACAGCTACCGTTGCCGAAATGTTACCGGGTAAATCGTATGTATTATTTTTATATAAAACAATATATGATGTTAGATTGGTTTACGCTCCTCCGCAATCTATTGGTAATTTTGGCGGAGAAGAAGATAATTGGGTATGGCCTCGTCATACGGGCGATTTTACTTTTTTGCGTGCTTATGTTAGCCCCGAAGGAAAAAGCGAAAAGTATAATGAAAACAATGTTCCTTATAAACCTAAAAAATGGTTAAATATAAACACTTTAGGTATTAAAGAAAACGATTTTGCCTTTATTTTAGGTTACCCGGGTAGAACTTTTAGACATCAACCGGCAGAATACTTAAAATACCAGAATAATTATTTATTGCCCCTGGTTGTGGAATTAAATGGTTATTTAATGGATTTACACGAAGAACTTTCTATTAATAACGACTCGTTAAAACTTGAATATGCCCCCATAATTAAAAGTTTGGCAAATACTTATAAAAACTTTAAAGGCAAATTATTGGGTATCAAAAGGTTAAATTTAATTGCAAAAAAAATAGATGAAGAAAATAAACTATTTAATTTTATTAAAAACAATAACTTTACCGATGAATATCAAAATTTGGATAAACAATTTTATGATATGTATAACGAAAAATATAAATATGCCGCCGGTGAAATTATAACCGAAAGATTATTAAGATTTTCCAACATTTATAACGGAATTGAATTTTTACTTAACTATAAAAATGAGATATCTAAGCCGGATAAAGATAGACTTAATGCATTTAAAGAAAGCAATCTAGATAAAACTTTAAATTCGTTTTATTCCTCGTTTAACAAAATAAATTTAGACATGGAAAAAAGAATTTTTACAAAATTTTTTGAAAAACTTTCTT
>DAINPX010000173.1:4017-7030 GCA_036743235.1 Melioribacteraceae bacterium | reverse complement strand
AATTGAAGCCCCACAGCCAAATTCTCCGTCATCGGTATGAGGTGCTAATACCAACACTTTTTTAACTTGATCAAACATTTATAAATTACTCAATTTTTTCTGAATTTCGACATATTCCTTTATTGGTTTTGCAGGAAAACCAACAAAAGTTTGGTTATTCGGAACAGATTTTATAACTACTGCTCCCAATCCAATTGTTGAATTATCTCCTATTTCAATTGAATTCATAACAGAAACAGAAGGAGCAACCCAAGATTTATCACCAATTATTGTACTACCGCCAATCATACTATTTGCAATTACTACCGCATCTTCACCTATTACAACATTATGAGCAATATGAACCAAATTATCAATTTTAGCTCCTCTTTTTATTAAAGTATTACCCAAAGTTCCCCTATCTATACATGTATTGGCTCCAATATCTACATTATCTTCAATAATCACACCCCCAATATGCGGAAACTTTTCCATTTCACCGGCTTCGTTCCTCTGGTATCCAAACCCGTCTGCACCAATTACCGTTCCAGCATGTATTGTAACATTTTCACCGATTTTTACATTATCATAAAGGTAACAATTTCCATAAATCCTTGTCCCTTTTCCAACTTCACATTTCCCAATATAAGTAAAAGCACCCACAAAAACATCTTCTGCAATTTTTGCTTCATTTTCAATAAATGCTTTTTCATGAATAAAATATTTAAATTCTTCGGTAAAAAATTTATCTACTATTCTTAAAAAAACTAATTTCGGATTATCAACTTTAATTATAGCTTTATCTTTTAATATCGCGTTATCTATCATAATCGAATTATCGCAAATAACTAAACAAGCTTTTGTATTTTTAATTAATTCATATTTATCATTTTTTTTAGGATTAATCCAACAAACCGAGTTTTTGTCTGCTTCCAAAATCGGTTTTGCATTATTAATAATAATTCCGTCCTTCTTTCCTAAAAGTTCAAAATTATTACCTAAAAAGCTTAATATTTCGTCAATTAAAACTATTTTTTCCATACTTACTCTTTGTAGTTATTTACAATTTCAACAACTTTATTTAACTCTTCATTACCTTCAAATAAATCCTTAACCATATATAAATAAATTTTTAATTCTTCAATTACGCCGGAATCGATAAACCCTTGTATTGAATTATTTAACCTTTCTAAATTTCGTTCTTCACGCAATGAGGATGCCAAATAAAAAATACTATCGCTATATGCCCCATAATTAAAAAACTTGATTCCTAAAATGTAATAAACTTCTGCCAAGTTTTTTTTATAATCTTCCGAAGTACTTAATTGTGGGAAAAACAAATCTAATTTATAGTTGCCAATTAATTTACGTAAGATCATTGTTTCATATTTAAAATTTATTTTTCCACTTAGGTTTAATGTTATATTTTTATCGTGAATTCTATATTTTACTAAAAACTCATCTACGTATTTTGCTTTGTATTTTTTTGTAGTAAATACTCTAGAATAAAACTCATAATCTTGTGCCCTGTTAAAATCTTTATTAAACTCCCCAACTTCTTCATATATTTTTCTTTTTATTAAGCTACTTCCGTCAGGTATCGGTTGCCCCATAATTAAAAAAGCAGCTAATTCATCATTTCTATTATACCATTCGGTATAAATAAACTGTCGTAATATTCCTTTATGTTCGTTAAAAGCCAATAATTTACAATAAAATATATCTACATCGGGATATTTGTTTAAATATTCTACATAAGTGCTTAATATATCCTTATGCAACAAATCATCATCTCCCAACCATAATATAAACTCCCCTTTTGCTTCTTTTAACACCCTATTTCTTGTATCGGGGGCATTGGTATGTTCTTTTTTAAAGTATCTTATCTTATCACTTTTTATACCTAAAATTACTTCTTCGGTCTCGTCCGTAGAACCGTCATTTACAATCACAATTTCGTAGTTTTTATAACTTTGAGCTAATGCGCTTTCTATGGTTTCTTTAATATATTCTGCTCTATTGTATGTAAAAATACATATCGAAATAAACGGGTTAAAGTTTTGCACAAACAATTTCCTATCTTTTATCTTACAAATTACTTACATTTATTATAATTTCCAAACTACATAAGTATTCATATTATTAATCTATCGTCATCTACAACAATGGCACCAAACGCATTTTCGCTTTTTATGTAATTATTTTTTATTCTTTCAGTTTCGTCATTTAGTACTTTTACAATTCTTTTGTAAGGAGATAATACTTCATTACTCCACATTGCTTCGTGAGTTAAGATGTGAGCATTTTTAATGCAGTCATCTTTTAACACATCTTCAACCCTTCGAAATCTCCACCAACCGGTCGAATCGCTACAGTAATAAAAATTATCTTTAAAATATTTGGAATATACGTTTATTAAACCTCCGTATTTCTCTTTCTCACAGCTCAAAATAAACTTATTTGTATTGTGAAATGAAAACGCTTTTATATTAAAATCATAAAGATTATTTAAATACTCTAATTCTATTTTTATGGCATTATCAAGTTTATCTTCATTGTCTATTCCAAAGAAATGAGCATCAAAATGCAAACCGATTTCGTGTCCCATTAATTTAATTTTAACAGCAATATCAAATATTTCTTTTTCCAACAAATTATAAAAATCGCAATGCAATTGAAAGAAATAAGTTGCTTTTATTTGTAATTCTTTTTCGGCTTCAGCCATCTTTAAGGCTACAAAAGGCGAAAACTCAACATCGTGCCGCCAAAGCAAATTTCTATTTTTATTATCAAAAGCTTCGTCAAAATTAATAAATGTAAACCCGTTGGTTTTTGCTAAATTTAATAATTTTGTGTAATTTTCAAACGTAAAGTCATCAAATCTGTATTTTTCCCTATTTTGCATTTTATCTTTAAATTAAATTATAATAAATAAATTGTTTATTATTAAAATAACCAAAAATAAATAATAATTCCACAACTATTTGTTTATTTTATTTTAAGATATTTTTATCTTCTTATCAAAATTTTTATA
>DAINPX010000173.1:0-3917 GCA_036743235.1 Melioribacteraceae bacterium | reverse complement strand
ACTATTTGTTTATTTTATTTTAAGATATTTTTATCTTCTTATCAAAATTTTTATAGTTAACTAAAAATTTTTACGTAATTTTTTATAGTAAAATAGAAATTATAATATATATTGAGTCTTTTATCTTTTTTATAATTTTAACACTTAATTATAAAAATTAATAAATGTTTATATATAAGCGTGATATTTGCAAAATAATAACAAGTAAACTTAGACTTAACAAAGTAAACGTAATTTTAGGTGCCGGAAGTAAAGGAAAAACCTATTTGTTATTAGCGAAATACTTAAAAAGAACTCTAATAATTCCGAATTTACAAATTATTACTTTTGGAGAACTTACGATAGGCAAGAGATTAATTTAATAGGAGAGAATAACAGACAACTTACCGCATATGAAATAAAATACAACAAACAAAAGGCTACAATGCCGGCGGTATGGGCTAAAACATATATTAACAGTAAATTTGAGATAATAAATAAAAAGAACTATTTGAATTTTTTATCTTAAATCTAAAACAAATTTGCCCATATTTTCATAGCGGTTTTTAATTTAGCCCAATACTCCCCTTCCATTTCAAGGTTTTCGGCAATTTCCAAATAACAGCCCTTAAAACTATCAGAGGTTAATTTAATATTATCAACAACAGTCCAAAATTCCTCATTTACGGGTAGCCCGGGCAGTTCTTTTTTCAAATTTTGCCAAACGTTTGAAGCACGTTTGTGTAATATTGCTGGGCTTCCGCTATTAACGGCATAACCCAAATGATCAATTATTTTTTTTGAAATAATTCCGCACCATATATCGCCAAAACGATCAAATTCATAATCTCGTCCCATCAGTAAAAAATACATAGCAGGTGTCAGTTCTCTTTTCCATGAAATATTCATCCCGCACATGGGGAAATATTTACCCACCGGAATGGTTTTATCAATCCAAACAGTTTCATTTTTTTGCCTTTCAATTGTTAATTGAGTAATGGCATCGTAATCTGCAATTCCTTCCCACAATCCGTGGTTTAATACACATTCATTTATTCGGTTTAAGTTGTAATAAGGAACGCCTCGAGGGATAAGGTTTTCTAAGCTGCTTACCCAAGCATTTTCATTTCCTGTAGTAAGTCTATTAATATGAGTTTTAACGAAGTTACCATTTACAGGATAACAATCATCATCCAAAGTTATAATAATATCGGCACCAAGCTTATAAGCTTTGTAATAACCAAAGGATCTTACACAATCGGTTTTTCTTGGAATGATCCAGCTATTTTCGCCAAGTTCGTTATCAATATCCAACCAACAGTAATGCAAAACATTGTAATGCTTTATATTAAAGGTTTTTTGTGGATTATCTTCAACAACAATAACCGTTAAATCTTTAAATTCGCTTTGCCAAGCACTCAAAAAGTCGGTTATGCAATTTTCCCTTATAGTAGGAACAACAATAAAAACTTTCATATAAAACCTAAACCAATAAAACCGATTTTAATATTACTATCGCTTTTTCATTAATAAAACCAAAACTTCTAAATTAGCAGTTCCGGGGAACATGTCAACCGGTGAAATTACAACCGGTTTATAACCAAAATGCTCCCATTTTTTTAGTTCATCGGGAATATTATCAGTACCGCAAAAAATATGTAAAACTTTATTTGGGGTTCTATTTGCTACTGTTTGAATAACTTTATCTTCTGCACCCATTTTAGGAGGATCTAATATAAACACTTCGTCATATCTAAAACTTCTTGGAATGTATTTATCTATATTAGAATTAGTTACCCTCATTGCCAAAAATCGCACATTCTTTTTATTAGTGAACGATACGTTTTCTTTTGCAGCTTTAACTCCGTCTAAATCGGCTTCCATTCCAAAAACATCGGCATAAAAATCAGCTAAGTATTGCGAAAATAACCCGTAACCGGAATATAAATCAATCAATACCTGATCTTTCTGAGGGCGTAAAAGGGTTTTAACTTTTTCCAAAAATAAAGGAACCATACTTTCATTAATCTGCGAAAAAGAAGTAGGCAAAAATGAATACTTATTTCCGTTAAAGTTAACAAGAATTTTATCGGGACCAAATATATTTTTAAAGCTAACCGGGGCATCCGGTCTTTTACTTTCAAAATAATAATCCGATTTAGTAGGATCTAAATAAATATAAACCCCTTTTACGTTATTTTTTATTTTTTTTATCTCTTCGGCAAGCAATTTAATTTTTCTAACATTATCGGCATTCATTGTGTGAATATTGAATACTACCGAAAAATCTGAATAAGTGCCACGAATTATAACATAATTTAAAGATTTACCAACTATATTATAGGCAGGCTGATTAATTTTTTCTGCAATAAAAAAGTAAATATCTTTATGGTCGTTAGGTTCTAAAGCACTAACGCTAATCAAATTATTATAATTAACAATATTATCTTCAGTAAAAACTAAAGTAAACTTACCTTTATCTATATTTACTTTACGTTTGGTAGTTGTTCTATAGTTACGGCTTTTGGGCGATTTTATTATTTTTTCAATTTTACAATCAATTAAATGTTTTTTTAAGAAATCGTTAAGGGCGGTTTCTTTAATTTTAACTTCATGGTCATATTCAAGTAAAGCCAGCGGTTCTATATTTAAATAATTTTTATTCTCGGCAATATGTTTAGGTATTTGCCTCTTAACATAATCTGAAAAATATTTTAATTCAACATTAGGTTCGCTTTTTTTTACTTCAGGTTTATTGCTCGGTTTAATAAACCGTTGTTTTTCATGACGTTTTTCAATAACCGATTTGGGTTTATGAATGGTCATTTCTTCTTTTGGCTCAATATTTTTATTATTTGATAATTCGGGTTGCTTGTTTTTAGACTCGTTCCCCTTAAATCGTCTATTTTTGACAAATCTTTTAAAGTTTTTTCCTTTTTCTTCTTTTCCTTCGGAAAATTCTGTTTTACCTTTATTATCGGGTCTATTGTTTTTATTATTAAAATTTTCTCTTTTATCCACTTTTCACACAAAATATTATTTAAAACAAAATGATAATATAAAAAAATAAATTCAATTTATATAGTTGCAAGTTAAAAAAGATTTTTTAATAACTAAAAAAAAAGAATTCACATTTATTCCATTATTTTTTATCTTTAAATATTAAATAAGAAAAAACTTGATGAAAATACCCGAACTATTATCGGTAAGAAAGCCAACTTTTAAGCAATCGCTTTATAACTTTTTTGTTACTTTAAGCGGTCTTACGGTTTTTACAATTCGTTTCTTTAAAGAAGTATTTCTTCCCCCTTACGAGGTTGGTGAAATTCGTAAACATATGGATGAATTAGGGGTTAAAACTTTTCCAATTGTTAGTATAACCGGTATTGTAATAGGGCTTGTATTAGGGTTACAGAGTTATCCCGTTTTACAGCGTTTTGGAGCAACAGATTTTTTACCCGCAATGGTTTCAATTTCTGCAGTAAGAGAGTTGGCTCCGGTTATAACAGCTTTAATTTTTGCCGGACGTGTCAGTTCGGGAATAGGAGCGGAATTAGGCAGCATGAGGGTAACCGAACAAATTGATGCTATGGAAGTTTCGGGTGTTAATCCTTTTAATTTTTTGGTTGTTACGCGTATTTTTGCAACTACAATGATTTTACCCATTTTAACCGTTTATGTAATAATACTTTCAATTTTAGGCGGTTATATATCTGTTATTATTACAGAAAATATGAATTTTTTATATTATCTAAATGCTGTAATTGAATCCATTCAATTTGGAGATTTGATACCGGGTGTTGCAAAAACATTCTTTTTTGGGTTTATTGTTGGCTTAGTAGGTTGTTACAAAGGATATACAACTACAGGAGGAACCGAGGGAGTTGGCAAAGCTTCAACTACTTCCGTTGTGGTTGCATCTTTGCTTATTTTAATTA
>DAINPX010000172.1:0-7058 GCA_036743235.1 Melioribacteraceae bacterium | reverse complement strand
ACACCAACCCACGACTTCAGTCGTGGGAAAAGTAACGATATAGAAAGAAGCGGTAAGACAGCAACACCAACCCACAACTTCAGTCGTGGGGGAAGTAAAACACAACCCAAATTAATAGGCTAACAAACATATTTATCTTTAACTAATAAAGGTCTTCTTTACTACCAACCTGTTTATAACCGTTTGGAATATTAAATAATTCGTTATCCAACTTACATTTGTCTATTTTTATTAATCTATAAGATACTATAAGCTTTCCGTATTTTACATCTCCACGATAAGTTTTTTTTATTAACGTGGGTAAATAATTTTGTTCCATCAAAAGTTCAACTTCATCAATTTCGGAATGTTCGGCAACGGGATGTTTTTTTATATTAAAACTACTGTTTACCCATATTTGATATTCCCAAAAAGGGACATATAAAGAATTATTCAAACGGTCAAGACTATCGAGAAAGGCAATTTTATTACACTTTAAATTTAAAATGGTTTTGGTTTCGTTTAATAAATTATCCTTATATAATTTATTTCTTTTTTTATTTAACGAAACAAAAAAAACAGAATCGTAACAATCGTTATTGTAATATGCAAAAAACTTTTTATTTTCTTCGTTAATTAAATATGTTCCGTTTACATCCATAATAAACAATCTATCGTTTACAATCTCTTTAATTCTGCAATTGCCGTCTTTTAAATATACTTTAACGGTATCGGGTTTATCCATTGTTTTGGTATCGTTTGTGTAAACATAGGTTAACACTCCCTCAAAGGGCTCTTTAATACTTTTACAATTACAACAAATTAAAACAATACATAAAAATAAAAATATTCTAATTACGGACATTATTATCCCTTAAAAAATGTGAATTAAATTTAATTACTAAATAATAAGTTAATAGAATAATAAAAATTATTTAGCTATCATTTTATAACCGATGCCGTGAACCGTTAAAATAATTTTGGGGTGGTTAGGGTCATCTTCTATTTTTTGGCGAAGTTTTACAATAAAATTATCTATTGTTCTTGTAGTTGTAAAAACGTTTTGGTCCCAAATATTTTTTAATAAATCGTCTCGGCTAACTGTTTGATTTCTTTTTTCGTATAAGTATTTAATTAGTTCAAACTCACGGTGTGTTAAAGATACTTCGTTATCGTTTTCGTAGGCGGCGTAATTAACAAAATCGAGCTTTAATCTTCCGAGTTGCAAAAATTGGTTTGGAGTAATATTTGGTGCGTTTATATTTTCGGTACGGCGTAAAATGGCTTTAATACGTGCAATAAGCTCACGCACGCTAAAGGGTTTTGTAATATAATCGTCTGCACCCAACTCCAATCCTAAAATTTTATCTATTTCTTCACCTCTTGCGGTAAGTAAAATTACGGGGGTTTTGTTACCTGCGGCACGTATTTTTTTACAAACTTCAAAACCGCTAAGGTTAGGCATCATTACATCCATAACAATTAAATCGTAATTATTGTAATTTATTTTTTGCAGTCCTATTTTACCGTCTTCTGCCGTATCTGTTTGGTAGCCTTCAAATTCCAAATTATCCTTTAATCCGTTACGCATCGCTTCTTCATCTTCAACAATTAATATATTATACATAATTATTCTCCTTTTTATATATAGGGAAATCAAGTTTAAAGGTACTCCCTTCATTAATTTTGCTGTTAACCGTAACCAATCCTTTATGATAATCCATAATTTGTTTTACAATAGATAATCCCAATCCCGTTCCTTTTGTATTATGCACTTCTACGGAAGAAACACGGTAAAATTTTTCAAATATTTTTTTTTGCTGTTCTTCGGTTAAACCTATTCCGTAATCTTTAATTAATACCGAACAATAATTGTTATCAATTTCGGTTGTTACATCAATTGTTTTACTGTTACCGCTATACTTTACCGCATTATCCAAAATATTAATTAAACTTTCTTTAACCGATTCCCTATCGCAAAATATGGGTAAAAACGAATCTGCTCCGGTATAATTAACGGTAAACCCTTTTTGTGTAAGTTGTTTATAATAAATATCCAATGTCTCTTCCACAATATCCGAAAGTTCTTCTTCGTTAAGTTTAAATTCCCGTTTGCCTGCTTCCGCCTTCGAAAAATTAAGTATTGAGTTAACCAATTTACTTAATCGTGAAGTTTCTTTTACAATTGTATTAATATATTCGTTTTTTTTGGATTCGTCTTTTATACGTCCCAATTGTAAGGTTTCGGCATACATACTAATTAACGATAGAGGAGTTCGTAATTCGTGAGAAACATTTGCAATAAATTCGGTTTTCATTTTTACAAGTTCAAGTTCTTTTCCCGTACTTAAAAATATATAAAATATTCCGCCTATAACATAAATTAATAACCCGGCTATAATTGTTAAGTAGTATTTGGTTCTTTTATTTGCCAGTTCTTTTATGGTTTCTCCTTTTAATTCAATTCCCGCTTTTAAATTAGGGAAAAGCCACATTGCGTTAAATTTTTCGGGAATTACATTACTTTTATGATTTAAACTGTTATAAATTTCGTTTTTATTGTTTTTATCAATAATACTTATAAAAAAGTTTGACGATAGCGAGCGTCTTATTTTGGGGTCTAATACGAAACTTATAAACTTTGGTATATTTAACGTTAAAAATACTATTTTATAATTGTTGTTAATACCCAAAACAAAACTTTCTGTAATGCAGCTATCATTTAATTCTATCGGTTCAATTTTATCGTAATTCGATTTTTTATATCTAAGTAATCTTTCAAAAGTTAAATTATTGCTTTTTGCAAAAGCGGTATAAAACTTTTTTAAGCTATCGGTATAATTGCCGTATAAGTTTATTACATTTAAGGATGTATCTAAAACAGTAACGTGTTTTACAAATTCGTTTTTATCTAAAAATTGCTTAATATTTGTTTCGGTTAAATTATTTGTGTTAAAAAAGAAAATATTTTCAAGTTCGGCACGTTTACGCCCAATAAAATCTTCGGAATATTGATTTAACGAAAAAATAATGGTTTCAATCTGATTATCGTAAATTTGTTGAATATTTTTTGCGTCTTCGTTAAGGTTATATAATTGATATGCCGAAAACAGCAATAATGGAAAAATAATAATAATTACAAGTAAAAACCCTATTTTACGTTTGGGATTTATTTTCATAAAACAATTAATTTATTGTTATAAAAGATAAAAAAATTAAGCGGAACTAAAAAGTAAAAAAATGTAACTAATTAATTTATTAATATATTTGATTTTATTATAATATTCTTTTATTTTTAAGTTTAAATATTTTTTAGAATACCAACGTAAGGAAAATCTTGGAAAATAATCAGCAAAATAATAATAACCCAAAAGTAACCAAACCACGCAGATTTTATAGACCTAAGCGTAAAGTATCTGCCGAGTACACACCCGAAACGCGTTATGTAAAAAATAAGAATGTTGAAAGATATAAAATATCTGTTATTGTACCTTTACTAAACGAAGAAGAATCGTTAAATCCTTTATATACTCAAATTATTTCTTCACTAAACGAAATGGGAAAGCCCGATTACGAAATAATATTTGTTGATGACGGAAGTTCGGATAATTCGTTAAATGTTATTAAAGAGCTTTGCCAAAGAGACAGAAATATTAAATATATAAGTTTTAGAAAAAATTACGGTAAATCGGCTGCTTTATCGTTAGGGTTTAGCAATGCTACAGGTGATATTATTATTACAATGGATGCCGATTTGCAAGACGACCCTGCCGAAATTCCTAATCTTATTGCCAAATTAAATGAAGGTTACGACCTTGTTAGCGGCTGGAAAAAGAAACGTTACGACCCATTTATAAAAAAATATACTTCGCGTTTGTTTAATTCCATTACAGGATTGATGAGCGGAATAAAATTGCACGATTTTAATTGCGGATTAAAATGTTATCGTAAAGAAGTAATAAAAAGTATAAAAGTTTACGGCGAAATGCACAGATACTTACCCGTTTTGGCTAAGTGGCAAGGTTTTACCGTTAGCGAAATACCCGTTAAACATCATGCACGCCGTTATGGTAAAACCAAATTTGGCATTTCAAGGTTTTTTAAAGGATTTGTTGATCTTATTACCGTAATGTTTACCACCAGATATACTAAACGTCCTATGCATTTATTTGGATTTTTGGGTGCTTTATCGTTCTTTATCGGGTTTTTAATTAGCTTGTATTTATCGTACGAGTGGTATTTCCATAATGTGGCATTAAGTAACCGACCTTTATTGTTTTTGGGTATGTTGTTAATTATTGTAGGTATTCAATTCTTTTCTACCGGTTTATTGGGCGAGTTTATGGTGCATACAAATTTTGATGAAAAAGAATATAATATAAAATCTAAAAAAGTTTAATTGTGTTATTATGATAAGTTTTGATAATATTAAGTATAATTGCATTCACTTTAAAGGTGATATACCGTGTAAACCGCATAAATTGCATAACGTAAAATGTGTTGATAATAACGGGGATGATTGTAAGTTTTATACCAAAAACGAGTATAAAATTTTAATAATTAAACTTGGTGCAATTGGCGATGTTATTAGAACTACTCCTTTAATAAAACCTATTAAAGAAAAATATAATAACTGTAAAATATATTGGTTAACTTATACTCCTGATGTAATTCCAAGTTCGGTTGATTATGTTTTGCCTTATAATTTTGAAACGGTTACTTTAATTAAAAATATTAATTTTGATTTTGCCGTTAATTTAGATAAAGATAAAGAAGCTTGTGCATTGTTTAACACTGTTACAAGTAAAATAAAAAAAGGATTTGTATTAAAAGACGGTTTTACCGCTCCGGCAGATAAAGATGCCGAAGCAAAGTTTTTAACCGGTATTTTTGACGACTTAAATAAACAAAACACCAAACATTATTTGGAAGAAATATTTGAAATATGCGGATTTAAATATAAAGACGAAAAATATGTTTTAAGCACTTTTGACGAATACGGAAAAGACTGGGATATTAACACATCCAAAAAAATTGTAGGGTTTAATACAGGTTGCGGAGGAAGGTGGAGCAGCAGACTTTGGAAAACGGAATATTGGATTGAGCTGGCAAAAATGCTTATAAATAATAATTACGAAGTTATTTTATTGGGGGGCGAACAAGAAGATATTAAAAATAAAGAAATTGCAAATAAATCCGGTGCAAAATATTTCGGTTATTATAAATTACCTACCTTTATTAATTTGGTTAACAGATGCAACCTTGTTATAACAGCGGTAACTATGGCAATGCACATTACATTGGCACTTAATAAAAAAATTGTATTATTTAACAATATATTTAATAAAAACGAATTTCACCTTTTTAACCTTGGCGAAATTGTTGAACCTACAAAAGAATGTAAATGCTTTTATAGCGGTAAATGTAAAAATGACGAATATTTTTGCATGGATACAATTACCGTTAACAAAGTATATGAAACCGTAAACCGATTATTAAAATGAAAATTACAATTCTTTCTACTGCTTATCCGTTACGTGGGGGAATTGCTCATTTTAACGGATTATTATATAAAACCCTAAGTAAATATCACGATGTTAACGTAATTACGTTTAAACGTCAATACCCGGCTTTATTATTCCCCGGTAAAACACAATTGGAAGCCGGCGATACTACCGAAAAAATTCCTTCAAAGGTTTTAATTGATTCCGTTAACCCTGTTAATTGGTTAAAAATAGGGTATAAATTAAAAAAAGAAAAACCCGATTTAATTATATTTAAATACTGGATGCCCTTTTTTGCCCCTTGTTTTGGTACTATATTTAAAATAGCAAAACAAAACAAACACACAAAAGCTATGGTAATTTGCGATAATGTTATTCCTCACGAAAAACGTTTGGGCGATATTACTTTAACAAAATGGTTTTTTAATAAAGTAGATTATTTTGTTACAATGTCTAAATCGGTATTAAACGATCTATTTATTGTTAAACCAAAAGCAAATAGTATTTTATCGTTTCATCCCGTTTATAGTAACTTTGGCGAAATTATAAACAAAGATGAAGCAAAAGCAAAACTTGGGATAAATACTGATAAAGTATTTTTGTTCTTCGGTTTTATAAGAGAATATAAAGGGTTGGATACTTTAATTGAAGCGGTTAATTTAATTAAAGATAAGCTTAATTTTACATTATTGGTAGCAGGCGAGTTTTATACAGATAAACAAAAATATTTGGATTTAATAGATAAATATAATTTGCACGATAAAATAAAACTGTTTACCGATTTTATACCCACCGAAGACGTAAAGTATTATTTTTGTGCCTCGGATGTTGTTGTTTTACCGTATAAAGATGCAACACAAAGCGGAATAATTCAAATTGCCAATAACTTTAATAAACCCATTATTGCAACAAATGTAGGTGGATTGGGTGAAGTTATTAAAGACGGTGTTAACGGTTATTTACGAAGCCCAAACAACCCAAACGAAATTGCACAAGCAATATTGCAGTTTTATGCCGAAAATAAAGAACTTGAATTTAGCGATAAAATTAAAG
This sequence comes from Melioribacteraceae bacterium, assembly GCA_036743235.1. Classification (GTDB taxonomy): domain Bacteria; phylum Bacteroidota; class Ignavibacteria; order Ignavibacteriales; family Melioribacteraceae; genus JAEXOD01. Next base: position 522 of record DAINPX010000172.1, on the reverse strand, counting down.
CCGAAAAAGATAAATACAGTTGGGATAATTTTATTGAAAACATTTTATCTATGGTAAAATAAATTACTGATTATTTTGTAATTTAAAAAATTAAAGGTAACGGGTATATGATACAAAGTGAAGCAATTGTTGAAAAAGAACTTATTAAAGCTTTAGTTAATTTAGGGTACGAATCGGTAAAAATTAATGACCAAGAAGGGTTGCTTAAAAACCTAAAAACACAACTCGAAAAATTTAACAAAACCGTTTTTAGCGATAACGAATTTAGCAGAATATTAATACACTTAAACAAAGGAGATATATTTGAACGAGCCAAAATTTTACGCGATAAAATGTGTTTACTTTTGGATAACGGAGAAAATAAGTATATCGATTTTTTTAACTGCGTGGAATGGTGTAAAAACGAGTATCAGGTTACAAACCAAGTAGAAGTTGAAGGCAAATATAAAAACAGATATGACGTTACAATATTAATAAACGGGTTGCCTTTAGTACAAATAGAATTAAAAAGAACCGGTATTG
>DAINPX010000171.1:0-7078 GCA_036743235.1 Melioribacteraceae bacterium | reverse complement strand
TAACCGAACAAAATTAAAAATTACTCACTCAGGGGGTATTTCAGGATATAAGGATTTGATGGAAGTTCAGAAATTGAACTCGTTTGGAATAGATTCGGTAATTATAGGTAGAGCTTTGTATGAAAACAAATTCCCCTGTCAAAAAATATGGCGTGTAGCAGAATCAGGAATATTCTATTAGGAAAATATTATGAACAATGAATTTATAACTAAAAGTAGTTTTTGGTCAAACTTATTCAAAACTCCTCAAAAAAAAGATACGTTAATTAAAGTATTTCAAAGTAGTCCGATTTTTAAGGAATTAAGCGAAAAAGAGCTGAGTTTTATATTTAAAACAATAAATCAACGTGTTTATCAAACCGGAGAATATATTTTCGTGAAAGGAGATCCTGGTCTAGGTCTATTTTTTATATTAGAAGGTTCGGTAAACATTGTTTTAAATGATAGTAAAGATAGACAATATAAATTAGCAGAACTTTCTGTGGGAGATTTTTTCGGTGAAGTTTCATTGTTAGGAGAAGAAGTAAGAACCGCAAGTGCAGTGGCTGTTTCCGATACAAAAATCGGTGTTTTTTTTAAGGATGATTTAGATCAGTATATTGATAGTTACCCAGATAGAGGTGTTAAAATATTACGCGGTATTAGTTCTGTTTTGGCAACCAGGCTTAAAAATATTAATGATGACTTTTTTAACTTATATTTTTCTAATAAAATTATTGAGGAGACGGAAGATGGAAATGATAAAAAAAATCTTAGTTCCTATTGATTTTTCTGACTATTCGAAGAACGCATTAAAATATGCTTCTCAGTTTGCTAAATTTTTTAATGCTAATATTACAGTTATTTATGTAATAGAGCCATTGGTATATCCATCAGATTTTAGTTTGGGGCAAGTCGCAATTCCTTCAGTAGAATATGATATGCAAGATAAAGCAAAAGAGGAATTAGAACGTTTGGTTAATGAAGAATTTAGCGATCTAATTAAAACCGAGCTTATTATTAAAGCAGGTAAACCTTTCGTCGAAATTATTGAGACAGCCGCCGAAATAGATGCCGATCTAATAATTATTGCAACACATGGTCATACCGGTGTTGAGCATTTATTATTTGGAAGTACTGCAGAAAAAGTTGTAAGAAAAGCCCCCTGCCCTGTTCTTTCATTACGCGATCCTATAAAAGGATTTAAATTTAAGGGAAATTAAAATATGAAAAGTTTTATTCGATTTTTATTCATTTTAGTATTAACTAATTTAAATATTTTTGCTCAAACTAATTTAGAAGGATTTTATAAAGGTTCCATTCATATTATGGAACAAAATATAGATATCGAAATTGAGTTTGCTAAAAATAACGGTACAATTTTAGGACTAATGAATATTCCAATTCAAGGTGCAAAAAAATTACCCCTTAATAAACTATTAATTAATGATGGTGATATTTCTTTTGAAATTATGGATGCACCTCGCAATGCAATATTTAAAGGAAAAATAGAATCAGATTCGATTTGGGGCACATTTTCTCAATTAGGTTTTGAAGGAAATTTTTTAGTACATAAATCAATAAAACCATTACAAGAAACAAATATTATTGTAAAAGACTATGTTGAAGAAGAAGTTGTTTTTAGTAACGGTGATATAAAAATTGCAGGAACACTATCTTATATTAAAAACACCAAAAATTTACCGGCAGTAATACTAATTTCCGGTAGCGGTGCTCAAAACAGAAATTCGGATGTTTATGGGTTTAAATTATTTGAGAATTTGGCAGACCACTTAACTAGAAGCGGAATTGCAGTTTTACGATGCGATGATAGAGGAGTTGGAGGTTCATCCGGAAATGTTCAAGAATCGACTTCAGAAGATTTTGCAGATGATATTATTGCAGCCTATAACTTTCTTAAATCTGTTAGTGTAATTAATCCTAACAAAATCGGATTATATGGTCATAGCGAGGGGGGTATAATTGCTCCTATTGCAATTTCAAAATTAAATGATGTTGCTTTTACCGTTTTAGTTTCGGCACCTGCTGTAACGGGTGAAGAAATTATTTATAAACAAGTGGAATTAATTATGCGTGCCAATAAATCAAGTGAAAGTGAGATTAATATAGCTTTGCATAATAATAAAGAAATTTTTGAAATTATTAAAAATGGAGCTAATTACGACTCTCTAAAGGTTACTATCACTCGTCAGGTTAAGGAAGAATTTGAACGGATGCCTGAAGAAAATAGAAAACAAATTAAAGATATGGACGCTTTTGTTAATGCTCTTGTTGATAATAATATAAAAATTTATAATAATAATTGGTTCAAATTCTTTTTAAATTACAATCCTGCTCCTACACTTCAAAATATCAAATGTCCGGTTCTTTTAGTTTTTGGTGGATTGGATAAACAAGTATTTATTGAACAGAATAGAGAGATTTTGGAAAAGGAATTAAAGAATGCGGGTAATACAAAGGTTACTTCTTTGCTATTTGAAAATGCAAATCATCTATTTCAAAAGGCAAATTCAGGAAGTCCTAATGAATATTCTAAACTCGAGAAAAAATATATTACCGGTTTTTTAGAACAAATAACAGATTGGATATTAAACACAGTAAAATAATATGGTTGAATTAGAAAAGTATTTTAATAAATTTAGAAATAATATTATCGGCATAGAAAATTCAGTTATCACACCTTTTGGAGCAAAGAAATTGATTTATGCTGATTGGGTTGCTAGCGGTCGTATGTATAAACCGATCGAGCTTAAAATGTTGGAAGATTTTGCACCATATGTAGGAAATACTCATTCCGAAACTAGTTTTACCGGTACTTTAATGACTCGTTCATATCATATGGCTCACTCAATTATTAAAGCCCATTGTAATGCAAACGGTGATGATATTATTATTAATGCCGGATTTGGCATGACTGCAGTTGTTAATAAATTCCAGCGACTTTTAGGTCTTAAAATTTGTGAACAATTATCAAAATATACTACTATTCCTACTGAAGATAAGCCGATTGTTTTTATTACTCATATGGAACATCACTCTAATCATACATCTTGGTTAGAGTCAATAGCTGATGTTGAAGTAATTTTACCTGATGAAAACGGTCTTGTTGATTTAACCCATTTTAGTATTCTACTGGAAAAATATAAAAACAGGAAATTAAAAATCGGTTCATTTACAGCTGCATCAAATGTTACCGGTATTATGCCCGATTATCATAAAATGGCAAAAATGATACATGCTTACAATGGATATTGCTTTGTTGATTTTGCTGCAGCTGCACCATATGTTAATATTAATATGCATCCTAAAAATGCCGAAGAAAAACTTGATGCCATATTTTTCAGTCCACATAAGTTTTTAGGAGGACCGGGAACGTCTGGTGTAATAATATTTGATAAAGTTCTTTATAACAGAAGCATTCCTGACCATCCTGGAGGCGGTACAGTGGATTGGACAAACCCATGGGGGCAATATAAATATGTAAATGATATTGAAACACGTGAAGACGGTGGAACACCGGGTTTTCTACAGGCAATTAAAACAGCATTATCAATTCAATTAAAAGAAGAGATGGGTGTAGAAAATATCTTAAAAAGAGAAGAAGAATTATTAGCAATTGCATTACCTGAATTAAAAAAGATTTCTAAATTACATATTTTGGCACATAATATTGATAATAGATTAGGAATTATTTCATTCTATGTTGAGGACTTACATTACAATCTTATTTGTAAATTATTAAATGATAAATTTGGCATTCAAATGAGAGGAGGTTGTTCGTGTGCGGGTACATATGGGCATTATCTTTTACACGTAGATCCAAATCGCTCTAAACGAATAACTGACAAAATTAATCGAGGAGATTTATCTGAAAAACCCGGTTGGGTAAGATTATCTCTACATCCCACTATGACAGATGATGAATTATATTATATTATTGATGCGCTTAAACAGATTATTAAGTATAGCTCAACTTGGTTAAACGATTATACTTATTCATTAAACACTAACGAATATTATCATTATAACGAACCGGATATAAATAATATTTATATAAATAAATGGTTCCTAAAATAAATATATAAAACTATTTTTTTACTGCAACTACAATTCTCATCCCTTCAACTCGCACAACTTTTATTGTAGAATTATGAGTAATATATTCGTTATCGGCAACAACATCATATCTCTTATCCTCAATTATTACAGTTCCGGATGGGCGTAAATCTGTTAAACAAATACCCTCTTTATTTATCAGGTGTGAATTATCGGGTAATGTAGCAGTATAATCAACTTTGGCGTCAATACTATCGTGAAGAATTAAATTATTCATCATTGTTGTTTTGGGTAAATATTTAATCAGTATTGCTATAATTATTCCTGTAAATACAAAAGTCGCTCCTAATTGTATAATTGCGGCAGATAGAAGAGAACCATCAACGGTCGGAAGGTCGCCAATTAATCCTAAGAATAATGACCCTACTACAAATACTATTCCAAGAATACCAAAAATTCCAAAACCGGGTATAAAAAAGATCTCTGCAATAATTAAAATTACTCCAATAATAAATAATAGTATTTCAAAACCAGTTGCTAAATCTAATATGTACCCTGAACCAAAAAATAAAGCGAGTGCTATAATTGCAGCTGTACCCGGTAATCCCCAACCCGGTGTTTTTATTTCTGTAAAAAAGCCCACTAATCCAATCATTATTAATAAAGATGATATGATAGGATTATTTAAGAACCTGACAAAATCTTCAGCCCAGTTACTCTCGTTTGTAACAATAGATGCATTCGGTATATTAAGATATTCCAAAATTTGACTTGAATTTGCTAAAATAGTATCTGCAAAACCAACTTTTATAGCTTCTTCAGAAGTTAATGTTACCAAAGTTGTACTATCATCAGCTAAATCACTTATTATAATTCGTTCATCAACCATCGCTTGGGCAATATCTGTTCTTCGACCTGTTTTCTCGGCTGTTGAACGCATTTCGGCACGCATGTAAGATTGATACTTCTCAGATACTTTTTGACCGGTTTCATTAACAACCGTACTAGCTCCAATGGATGCACCGTTAACCATAATAATTTTATCACAGGAAAGAGCAATTAATGCTCCGGCAGAAATTGCTCTTTTATTAATAAAAGCTACAGTTTTTACTTTACTATCTAATATTGCATCTTTTATCTGTGTTGCAGCATCCACTCTTCCGCCAAATGTATTAATATTAAAGATAATATAATTTGCTTTATTTTGTTCGGCTTCTTTAATTACTCGTTTTATGTAGGGAGCTAACCCCAAATCAATTTCTTTACTTATGTCAGCTTTATAGACTATTGTTTGAGAAAACAACGATAAATTAAAAATAAAGAGAATAAATATTATCTTTTTCATATTATTAGTTATTTGTTTATAAAAGAGTAATTTAACATTTTATAAGTTAATTTTGCAGCATTAAAGCAACTCATCTCATCTTTTTTTGAAGGAGCAAGTTCAACAACATCAAAACCTATAATATTACGGTTTCTGCCAATTAAATGCAATAGGTTCATTGTTTCATCCCATAATAAACCACCCGGTTCCGGTGTACCCGTAGCAGGAATAATTGCTGGATCAAGTCCATCAACATCAAATGTTATATAAACATTTTCTTTTAACGTGTTTAGTACTTCTGTTTGCCAATTCTCATATTTTCCTGTTCGCAAATCCCTGGCGTAAAAAGTTTTTATCCCTTTATCTTTAATAAATTTGCTTTCTTCAATTGCTTGTGCTCTAATTCCAATTTGAGTAATATCGGAAGTTAATTCAGCAACACGTGCCATAACTGAAGCATGCGAATAAATACTTCCTTGATATGAATCTCTAAGATCGCTATGTGCATCAAACTGAAGAATAGACAAATTATTATAATGTTCCAAATGTGCTTTTATCGGAGCAAAACTAATTGAATGCTCTCCGCCTAAAACTACGACAAATTTACCAAGTTGTATCATTTCTTTTGTAGTTAAATGTATAAGTTCTAAAGCTTTTTTAGGCGATAATTCGTTTAGTTCTAATTCTTTAATAGTACAAATACCTTTTTCAAAACATAACTCTCTATCTAATTCTTCGTCATAGAACTCAACATAATGAGAAGCCGAAATTATTCCTTTTGGACCTTTAGCTGTACCTTTACCATAACTTACGGTTTTTTCAAACGGTGCAGAAATAATAACTATTTTTGAGTCCTTTAAATTTGAATATTTTTTTTCAATAGCCAAGAAATTGCTTTTTATTCCTAGTTCTTTCAAAATTAACCTCACCTATTTTTCATTTTTCAAAATTAAATGTCCTAACTTATCTCGTTTTGTTTTTAAGTACTTCTTGTTTTTCTCGTTAGGTTTAATTTCTATCGGAATACGTTCAACTATCTCAATTCCGTACCCTTTTAATCCAATTATTTTTTTAGGATTATTTGTTAACAATTTAATTTGTTCAATCCCTAAATCGTGTAATATTTGCGCGCCTATCCCATAATCGCGTAAATCCGCTTTAAATCCCAATTCAATATTTGCTTCTACAGTGTCTCGTCCTTTATCTTGTAAATGATATGCTTTAATTTTATTACCAAGACCAATCCCTCTTCCTTCCTGTCTCATATATAATAAGACTCCTCTTCCCTCGTTTTCAATAAGTTCAATTGAATGAATTAATTGATCATGGCAATCGCAGCGTAAAGAATGGAAAACATCACCGGTTAAACATTCGGAATGTACTCTAACAAGTACAGGATCGTTAGTTGCAATGTCTCCCTTAATTAAAACTACATGTTCTTTATAATCCTGTTTGGATTTATATACAACTAATTTAAATTCACCATAATTAGTGGGAAAGTTAATCGATTCAATTTTTTCGATTATTCTATCTTTTTTCATCCTATATTTTATAAGATCTGTAACTGTTAAAATTTTTAGATTAAACTTTTCCGCAATAATTTTTAGATCATCTAAGCGAGCCATACTTCCGTCTTCATTTAAAATCTCACATAAAACGCCTGTTGGAAATACGTTTGCCAGTTTACATAAATCGATA
>DAINPX010000170.1:0-7149 GCA_036743235.1 Melioribacteraceae bacterium | reverse complement strand
AATTAAAGGAGTATTTTATGAATGATAATCATTATGATGTTATAGTTATAGGTGCAGGTGCAGCCGGTTTAACTGCCGGAATTTATCTTTCCAGAGCAAGAGTAAATACTCTTATTTTAAATGAAGGAACCGTTGGTGGTCAAATGGTGCTTACACACGAAATTGCCAATTACCCCGGTGTTAATTCTATTAGCGGTTACGAACTTGCTAGAAATATGAAAGAACAAGCTATTAAATTTGGTTGCGTAATTAAAAGTAATATAAAAATAACCAAAATGGATTTGGCTAATAAAGTAAAAACTATAGAAATTAACGGTAAAACCACATACACTTCGGATGCCGTAATAATTGCAACGGGCGGAAAATCCAGAACTTTAGGTGTTATAAATGAAAACAAATTTAAAGGAAAAGGTATTTCGTATTGTGCAACATGTGACGGCGATTTTTTTACTGACAAAGAAATAATTGTTGTTGGTGGAGGCAATTCTGCTTTGGAAGAGGCTGTTTCACTTACTAAATATGCTAATAAAGTAACTATTGTGCACCAATTTAATCATTTTCAAGCTTTGGAGCATTATGTAGTTGAAGCACAAAATAATCCTAAAATAAGTTTTATTATGAATTCAACAATAAGCGGATTTTACGGGGATGATAGTTTGGAATATGTAGAAATTAAAAACTTAACTACCGGTGAAATAACCAATAAAAGAATTGACGGCGTTTTTATATTTATAGGATACATTCCTAATACCGAATCTATTAAAAATACCGTAGCTCTTAATAATTACGGCGAAATTATTGTGGATAACAATATGCGAACAAATTTAAACGGAGTTTTTGCCGCCGGAGATTCTATTGCTAAACGTTATAGACAAGTTACAACTGCAGTTGCAGATGGTACAATTGCAGCTCTTTCGGCTACGGAGTATATTAACGAAATTAAAAAAGAAGTAGAAGCCGAAGTGTTTGTTTAATGAATTGATTTTCTAATCCTCAATTTATATTTTTATTTTTTTAATTATATAAATTGAGGAATTATGGAAATTAATTTGCCAAAACCGAATTTCGAAAAAAACATTCTTAAAATACTTAACAATCGCAAAACAACTAGAGAATTTTCTACCCAAGAATTAGATTTACAAACAATTTCCGAAATTTTGTGGGCTGCTTTTGGTGTTAACCGAAATGATAATAGACGTACAGCACCAACTGCACGTAATATGCAAGAAATTGAACTTTATCTTGTTAATTCAAAAGGAATTTATTATTACTCACCGGAAAACAATTTATTAACACATATTAAGGAAGGAGATTTTAGAAAAGCTACTGGCACTCAAGATTTTGTTGGAGTAGCCCCCTTAGAAATTATTATTGTCTCCAATTTTAACAAGTCTGATGCACCCGAAGAAAAGAAATTCCCTTATGCCTATATGAATGCAGGATATGTATCCGAAAATATTTACATTTATTGTGCTGCAGAAAACTTGGCAACTGTTGCCAGAGGTTCTGTTGATAAAGAAAAACTTTCGGAAATTATGGGATTGGAAAGTTTTCAACATATTATTTTAGCTCAATCCGTTGCTAAGTTTGTATAACATTATCCATAAAGCGTAAAATAATAATAATTATATTTACGCTTTTTTTTACTAATCGTTACTTTTTTTCTATTTCATTTTATATATTTGTAGCATAAATTTTTAGTTTATCGGCAAATTTTTTGTTCGTTGTTTAGTTGTTAATCATGCCTTTAATTTGAGCTATCCGCTCAAGTTTTCCATTAAGTGATATTACATAAAAAAAAAACCAAACCTATTTATGTTTTGGGTATTGGATATTTATTATTTAAACTATATAATTATATGAAAAAAATTATTATTGCGTTTTATTTTATTATTTTTTTAAATTTATTGGCACAAGAAGAAAAAGTGTATAATTCGCCTGAAATAGTTGTTACTGCAAGTAAAACTCCAACTCCATTAATGCAATTAAACAGAAATGTTGAAGTAATAACTTCCGAAAAAATCGACTTATTGCCTGTTACTTCTTTGCCCGAGTTATTAAGCCTTGCTTTAGGGGTTGACGTTAAGCAAAGAGGCACAAGTGATATTCAATCCGATATTAGCATACGAGGCGGTTCGTTTGAACAAACTTTGGTTTTAATTAACGGCATAAAAATAAGCGACCCGCAAACAGGACACCACAACATGAACTTACCGATAAATTTAAATGATATTGAAAGAATTGAGATATTAAAAGGACCCGGCTCTTCAATTCATGGAGCTAATGCGTTATCGGGGGTAATAAATATTATTACAAAGCAAAACAACAATAATTATATTGGGGGTAACTTTTCTTATGGCTCTTTCGGAACATATAATTTAGGCATTAATGCCGGATATAACACCGGATTACTTAAGAATAATTTTTCATTTTCAAAAAACCACTCAAACGGTTATATTCATAACACAAATTATAATAATATTAACTTTAATTATACTCCTCAAATAATATTTGGTAATAACATAATAAATATTTTGGCTGGGTACCAAAATAAAAACTTTGGGGCAAACGGATTTTATTCCGATAAATACCCTAACCAGTATGAAGAAACAAATACAACCTTATTAGCAATTAATACCGATATTGTTATTAATAATTTAAGTGTTTCTCCCAAGTTTTCTTATCGTAAACATAAAGATATGTATCTTTTAGATTATACCCGCCCAAGTTTTTATAAAAATAATCACCAAACAAATTCATACAACTTTCAATTGGAAAGTTCCTATAAAAGCTTAATAGGAACAACAAGTATTGGTGCCGAATACGGAAAAGATGACATAAACAGCACAAACCTTGGTAACCATTACAGAAACAAATACGGCATTTCATTAGAACAAAAATCTGATTTATTTGATATTTTTAATATATCTTTGGGTGGATATTTATATAAATACGATACTTTTGGGTGGAAATTTGTGCCCGCAATAGATTTGGGTATAAAACTGAATGAAAATTTACGATTTATAACAAGTTACGGAAAATCTTTTAGGTTACCCACGTTTACCGAATTATATTATTCGTCCCCCGCACAAGTTGGCAACCCGTTATTACAACCCGAGGAAGTTTGGTCTGTTGAATTAGGATTAAAATTTAAAGCAAAAGGTATTTCTTCCGATATCTCCGGTTATTACAAAAAAGGAACGAATTTAATTGATTGGTCAAAACAAAGCAATAACAATATATGGACTGCCAACAATATTGCTAATTTATCAACTAAAGGTATTGAAATAAACTTTACTGCCGATATTAATAATTTATTCCCCTCATTCTTTATTAAAACAGTATCTTTGGGTTACTCGTTTATAGAAACCGATAACAGCAAAATTAATTATATTTCAAAATATATACTTGAACACTTAAAAAATCAATATATAATAAATATTTCAAGCTTATTGCCGTTTGAAATTAAAAACATAATTAACATGCGTTACGAACAAAGAATAAACAGTGCGGGCTATTTTATTTGTGATACAAAATTTTCAAAAAACTTTGGATATTTTGATTTAAGTTTTGCAGTTAATAATATTTTTGATAAATATTATACCGATTTTATTAATATACCTTTACCCGGAATTAATATAATGGGGGAAATTAAATATTTTATAGGGGAAAAATAAAAAGGGCGATATTAATACCGCCCCTGCATACTTGTTAATCGGGAATGATTGTATATTTTACAAGTATTTTGTGATTTTGCTCTATTTAACTAACACAACTTTTCTATAACCGTTTGCATCCTTCCAGTGGTCGTTATACGCATCCGGCTCTACATATACCGAACCGAAAAAGTTATCGCGCGTTTTAGGACTTTCATCAACGCCGTCATTATCGCAATACGCCAAAGATAATCCCATACTTTTATTATTATATAACTTTACTCTGCTATCTTCAGGTTTATCATGTTTATATTTATCGGAATAAACACCCATTGAAAACTCCCAACAATATTCGTCCCCGGTCCTTTTAACTTTATAATTGTTAAAATGGTTTTTATAATCAATAATAAAATAGTCTTCCCAGCTAATGCCTTCAATATCGCAATCAACATATAAAGTAACTGTTTGACCTTCATCCGGTTTATTTATTACCATATGATGAGTAAATGCATTAACGCTGTTACTCCCCCACAAATTAATCTCTTCTTTACTATTAAAAACATGTAAACCTCCCGATAAATCTTCATCAATAAAAATTTCCAATATATCAAAATCAGGGTAATTTTTACCCTCGGCAGGGTTTTGACTATATTTGTAGCCGTCAACAAAATAATCGTCGTGTGTTTTGACCAAGAAATATAGCAAGTTGGTTTCTTCATTCCAGCATATTTTGTAAAAACCGTTAAAATCACTTTTGTCAATATTTTCGCCGTAGGTCATCCACACTTGGTCTATAGGTTCCCAGTTTATAGTTTCCCAAATTTCATCATTCGGAATTCCGTCAACTACCGGAATTTTATCACTATGCTTAATAAATAGCGTATCGTTAAAAGTAACCGAGTTTTTGTTTTGTGCTATTAATATTGTGGAAAGCAATAAAAATGTAAAAAAATATTTCATTTATACCTCAATTAAAAGTTTAATAGAGTTTAAGCTGCAAAAAACATGCCCGACTTTTTTCTTAGTATAATTCAATTTTATACGTTTAAATATTATTAATGTAATAAAATTATTACCAAAATGATAAAACTAAGAAAAACAGAATAGTATTTAAAACAAAAAAACCTTAGCTGTTAACTAAGGTTTTTTTTATAACAAACAAAAAAAATTATTTTGCTGATGCTAATACTTTGTTTACATATTTTGATAAAGCAGATTTTTTGCGTGCTGCAGTATTTTTGTGCATTTTGCCTTTACTAACCATTTTATCTAAAGCCGAGACAGCTTCTTTATATTGCTTATCGATAGTAGTTTTATCTTCGTTGCTAAATACTTTTTTGCTTAAAGTCTTTATTTTAGATAAAGCTGCTTTATTTCTTGCACGTTTAACTTCGCTTGCTCTTGCACGTTTTTCTGCTGACTTATGTTGAGCCATTTTACTTCCCTAATTTTTTATATTCAAAGTTTACAAATATAAGTGATTTTTTATTTTAAGTCAAATAAATGATTACACTTAAGCTATTTTTTTATTATTCGGTTTTTAACCAACCGAATACTTCTTTCCAAGTAGGCTTTTTACCCGTTAATAAAATACCGATTCTATATATTTTCCCTGCAAAAGGAAATATTATTGCTATTACGGCAATATCAAGAATAATGGAGAATATGAACTGCCAAATAGGAACGTCTATTAATGTAAAACGAGCAGGCATTACTATTATTGATGCAAAAGGAACAATGGAAGCGATTGTACCTACAGGATTATCAGGATTATTAGTTAGCGATAATGAAATAAAAAACGGAATCATAATTAATAACGTGATAGGCCAAATTCCGGATTGTGCATCTTGGTCGTTATCAAAAATTGCCCCAATAGTTGCAAATAAACTTAAATATGTTAATAAACCCATCAAAAAGTTTAATAAATAATAAAACACCTGCCAACCGTTTAAGCTAAAAGTTAATTCTTCGGGTAAAGCAAACCAGGTTGTTGTTATAAGCAATATTACAGGAGATAACCAAATACTCATTTGTGCTAAACCGGTTATAGTTGAACCTAAAATTTTACCTACCATTAATTCTTTACTGCTTATAGAAGATAGTATTATTTCAACAATTCTATTATTCTTTTCTTCAACTACAGCTCGCATCATTAATTGTCCTAATAACAATAAACTGATATATAACAAAAAGGTAAAGATAAACGAAATTACTAAGTTTCCATACCCTTCTTCTTTTGCTTTTTCGGCTTCGGTTACTCTTAGTCCCGAAAAATCGACACTTAACCTTGCAAAATCAATTTCTTCTTTTGTCAGTTCTTTCCCTTCAAAGTACAAGTCAACAAACACTTCGTTTAATGGACCTTTTAGTTTCATAAATAAAGGATTATTTATGGGATTTTTTGAATAGAATTTTACTTGTTTATTAATTAAAACGCTATCCGAAATATATATTAAACTAAGTTTTGTATCTGCTAATAACTTTGGCTTAATTTCAGAATAATATTTATTAAATTCTTCATATGTTTTTTCCGAAAAACTAACTTTGTAGTAACCGCTTTTAATAAAAGGAAGTTCTTCCAACTTTGCCTTAACTTTATCACCAACTTTACTATTTTGCGAAATCACTTCTATTTTTGTACCTTCATCACCGTCAATGCTCATAAATAACGATTGAACACCGATAGATAAAATCATAATTCCGGGTATAAGCAAAGTCATAAATACAAATGCTTTACTATACAATTTATCACGCAATTCGCGTTTAATTACCGTTAAAATATTATTAAAGTTCATTATTTTACCCCTCCGTTTTCTTCGTTAATTTCGTTGCCGGCAAGGGATATAAAAATTTCATGTAAAGATATTGTATTGGCATCAAATTTTGTAACATTCACATTATTATCTGCCAAAGCTTTTAATAAATTTTGAATATCATTTTCGGTTTTCACTTTAACACCCAATGTATTACCAAAGTTTTCAACTCTTTCTATGTAAGGGAGTGCATTTAAAAACGAGATATCTCCTTTTGCCGCAATAGTAATATTTTTGTTTGCATGTTTCGATTTTATTTCGGAAAGCGAACCATTTAAAATAATATTCCCTTTATCTATCATTGCAATATTATCGCATAATCTTTCTGCAAAATCCATTAAGTGAGTAGAAAGTATTATTACTTTTCCCTTCTGTTTCATCTCCATAATAATTTCTGTTAACAAGTTGGTGTTAATTGGGTCTAAACCCGAAAACGGCTCGTCCAATATTAAAAACTCCGGGTCATGTAATATTGAAGTAATAAATTGTATTTTTTGTTGATTTCCTTTCGATAAGTCTTCAATTTTACTATTAGCTCTGTCTTTAAGTTCAAATCGTTCTAAATAATTTAACGCTTTATTTGTTACCTCTTTTGCATTTTTCCCTTTTAATTCCGCAAAATAAAGCAAAGTTTCAAGCACTTTCATTTTTTTATATAACCCCCTCTCTTCGGGTAAATA